>NZ_VWWM01000050.1:0-60369 GCF_011752945.1 Paraburkholderia sp. Cy-641 | reverse complement strand
CTTGAACGAGAACACCGGCTGGTTGTCCTCGCGTTTCAGATAGACCGGATTGCGCAGCCGCGCCGACAGGTTCGGCGCATGTTCGAGTTCGGTCTCGCGCGCCACGTCGTAGACGCGCGCGGTCAGGGTCTTTTTCAGGTAGTCGTGGGAAGCCATGCGGGTGGCGCGGTGCGCTGTGTCAGACGGGAAAACGTCAATGATAGCGCCAACGGTGTTTGCTCTGGCCTTTCCGCTTGTCGCGCCGCCGCGCTGCCGTGACCGTCCCGCAACCATCCGGCAACCTGGCCGCAAGCGGTATCGAGGCCGCACGCATCGGGTTTGCCAACCGTCCGGTCGGTAAGTCAACCGCATGTGAAACGCCCGCCGATTCGCTTCGAAAACGCCCGGGCCGCCGCCATCGCCCCGACTTCCACCGTCAACGCATGGCGGCATCATGCGGTAGAATTTCGGTTTGGAATAAGGATCGGAAGATGCACTGGCAGCCTCGGATCGCCCACTTGATGCCCGTCCCGCGCGAGTCTTGTCCCGCGGCGGAGCGTCACGTCCGCCACGCACGATCGTGTAGCTGTATCTGAGTGCCGCGAAGCGACTGGCGTGGGTAGGCCGCCGGTCGTGCTCGCTCCCCTTCCCCTAGAAAGAAGATTTCCAGGCATTGCGCCCCACGCGCACCGTCAGCCGACGCCTCGTCATTACGAGCGCGCCCGGTTGATCTACCGAGTCGTCCAAACATGAACGCACCTCAAGTTTTCGATCCGCACGGCGCCGCCGCTGCGGTGGCTGCCGATCCCGAAGCGCGTCTGCGCGAAATTCCCTATAACTACACGTCGTTCTCCGATCGCGAAATCGTCATCCGCCTGCTCGGCAACGATGCGTGGGACGCGCTCGCCGAACTGCGCGCCGAACGCCGCACCGGCCGCTCGGCGCGCATGCTCTATGAAGTGCTCGGCGACATCTGGGTCGTGCGCCGCAATCCGTATCTGCAGGACGATCTGCTCGACAACCCGAAGCGCCGCGCGCTGCTGATCGAGGCGCTCAATCACCGCCTCGCCGAAATCGAGAAGCGCCGCCGCGCCGATCTGCGCGACCATGGCGACGAAGCCGGCGTCGAGCGCGCCGCGCGCGTCGAAACACTCGTGCAGGCCGCGCGCCGCGCGATCGACCAGTTCGCCAGCGAATTTCAGCAGACCTACGACCTGCGCCGCCGCGCCACGCGCGTGCTCGGCAAGGTCACGCAGAAAGACAACATCAAGTTCGACGGCCTGTCGCGCGTCGCGCACGTGACCGACGCGACCGACTGGCGCGTCGAATACCCGTTCGTCGTGCTGACGCCGGACTCCGAAGCCGAGATCGCCGGCATGATCAAGGCCTGTTTCGAACTCGGCCTGACCGTGATTCCGCGCGGCGGCGGCACCGGCTACACGGGCGGCGCGGTGCCGCTCACGCCGTTCTCGGCCGTTCTCAACACCGAAAAGCTCGAACAGCTCGGCCCGGTCGAGATGACCGACCTGCCCGGCGTCGATCGCAAGGTCGCGACGATCTTCTCGGGCGCGGGCGTCGTCACGCGCCGCGTGACCGAGGCGGCCGAGCACGCCGGCTTCGTGTTCGCGGTCGATCCGACCTCGCTCGACGCATCCTGCATCGGCGGCAACATCGCGATGAACGCGGGCGGCAAGAAGGCGGTGCTGTGGGGCACGGCGCTCGACAACCTCGCCTGGTGGCGCATGGTCGACCCGGACGGCAACTGGCTCGAAGTCACGCGTCTCGAACACAACCTCGGCAAGATTCACGACGTCGAAGTCGCGCGTTTCGAGCTGAAGTGGTTCGACGGCAACTACGCGCCGGGCGAGAAGCTGTTGCGCACCGAAGCACTCGACATCAGGGGCCGCGTGTTCCGCAAGGAAGGCCTCGGCAAGGACGTCACCGACAAATTCCTCGCCGGCCTGCCCGGCATCCAGAAGGAAGGCTGCGACGGGCTCATCACGTCCGCGCGCTGGGTGCTGCACAAGATGCCCGCGCATACGCGCACGGTGTGTCTGGAATTTTTCGGCCAGGCGCGCGAGGCGATTCCGAGCATCGTCGAAATCAAGGACTACATGTTCGAGACGTCGCGCCAGGGCGGCGCGATTCTCGCGGGCCTCGAACATCTCGACGAACGCTATCTGCGCGCGGTCGGCTATGCGACCAAGAGCAAGCGCAACGCGTTTCCGAAGATGGTGCTGATCGGCGACATCGTCGGTAACGATGCGGACGCGGTCGCGCAGGCAACCTCGGAAGTCGTGCGCATGGCCAACGGCAAGAGCGGCGAAGGTTTCGTCGCCGTGAGCGCCGAGGCACGCAAGCGCTTCTGGCTCGACCGTAGCCGCACCGCCGCGATCGCGAAGCACACGAACGCGTTCAAGATCAACGAAGACGTGGTGATTCCGCTCGACCGCATGGGCGAGTACACGGACGGCATCGAGCGCATCAATATCGAGCTGTCGATCAGGAACAAGCTGCAACTGGTCGACGCGCTCGAAGCGTTCTTCAAGGCCGGCAAGCTGCCGCTCGGCAAGAGCGACGACGCCAACGAAATTCCGAGCGCCGAGCTGCTCGAAGACCGCGTGCAGCAGGCGCTCGATCTGCTCGTGCGCGTGCGCACGCGCTGGGAATTCCTGCGCGACAGGCTCGATCTGTCGCTGCGCGAGGCGCAGCACTATCTGGTCGGTCTCGGCTACGAAGCGCTCGCCGGGAAGTTCGCCGACCGCGTCGACGCGCAGCCCGACGCGACGGTGTTCCATCTCGCGCAGGACCGCACGATCCGCGTGTCGTGGAAGCAGGAAATCCGCGCCGAATTGCGGCAGATTTTCAATGGCGGCGAGTTCAAGCCGATCCTCGAGGAAGCCCAGACGATCCACAAGCGGGTGCTGCGTGGCCGCGTGTTCGTCGCGCTGCACATGCACGCGGGCGACGGCAACGTGCACACGAACCTGCCGGTCAACTCCGACAACTACGAGATGCTGCAGGACGCGCATGCGGCGGTCGCGCGCATCATGACGCTCGCGCGTTCGCTCGACGGCGTGATCTCGGGCGAGCACGGCATCGGCATCACGAAGCTCGAATTCCTGACCGACGACGAGATCGGCGAATTCCGCAAGTACAAGCAGCGCGTCGATCCGCACGGCCGCTTCAACGCGGGCAAGCTGCTCGAAGGCGCGGACCTGCGCAACGCCTACACGCCGAGCTTCGGCCTGATGGGCTACGAGTCGCTCATCATGCAGCAGTCCGATATCGGTGCGATTTCCGAATCGATCAAGGACTGCCTGCGCTGCGGCAAGTGCAAGCCGGTGTGCGCCACGCACGTGCCGCGCGCGAACCTGCTGTACAGCCCGCGCAACAAGATTCTCGCCACGTCGCTGCTGGTCGAGGCGTTCCTGTACGAGGAGCAGACGCGCCGCGGCGTGTCGATCAAGCACTGGGACGAGTTCAACGACGTCGCCGATCACTGCACCGTCTGCCACAAATGCGTGACGCCGTGCCCGGTGAAGATCGACTTCGGCGACGTGACGATGAACATGCGCAACCTGCTGCGCAAGATGGGCAAGAAGAAGTTCAACGCGGGCAACGCGGCGGGCATGTTCTTCCTGAACGCGACCAATCCGCAGACCATCAACCTCGCGCGCACCGCGATGATGGGCGTCGGCTACAAGGCACAGCGCCTCGGCAACGAGCTGCTGAAGAAGTTCACGAAGAAGCAGACCGCGCATCCGCCGGCCACGGTCGGCAAGCCGGTGGTCACGCAGCAGGTGATCCACTTCATGAACAAGAAGATGCCGGGCAACCTGCCGAAGAAGACCGCGCGCGCGTTGCTCGACATCGAGGACAACAAGATCGTCCCGATCATCCGCAATCCGCAGACGACCACCGCCGACACGGAAGCGGTGTTCTACTTCCCGGGCTGCGGCTCGGAGCGCCTGTTCTCGCAGGTCGGCCTTGCGACCCAGGCGATGCTGTGGGAAGCGGGCGTGCAAACGGTGCTGCCGCCGGGCTACCTGTGCTGCGGCTATCCGCAGCGCGGCTCGGGCCAGTTCGACAAGGCCGAGCAGATCGTCACCGACAACCGCGTGCTGTTCCACCGCGTCGCCAATACGCTGAACTACCTCGACATCAAGACGGTGGTGGTGTCGTGCGGCACGTGCTACGACCAGCTCGCCGGTTATGAATTCGACAAGATTTTCCCGGGCTGCCGGATCATCGACATCCACGAGTTTCTGCTGGAGAAGGGCATCAGGCTCGATGGCGTGAACGGCGTGCGCTACATGTACCACGACCCGTGCCACACGCCGATCAAGACGATCGACCCGGTCAAGCTCGTCAATCAGCTGATGGGTTCGGAGCACGACGGCTACAGGATCGAGAAGAACGATCGCTGCTGCGGCGAGTCGGGCACGCTGGCGGTTACGCGTCCCGACATCTCGACGCAGGTGCGTTTCCGCAAGGAAGAGGAAATCCGCAAGGGCGCGGCCAAGCTGCGCGGCATTCCGGTCGTGGCCGACGCGGGCGCGAACGCGCTCGACCCGGCCAATGCATCGGCCGGCGCGCCGAACGGCTCGGCGCTGACGGCCGGCGCCGCTCCGCAGCCTAATCACGGCAACGCGGGTGCGACCGACGTGAAGATCCTCACGAGCTGCCCGTCGTGCCTGCAAGGGCTGTCGCGCTACAACGAAGACGCGGGGACGGAAGCGGACTACATCGTGGTCGAAATGGCGCGCCACGTGCTCGGCGAGAACTGGATGGCGGATTACGTTCAACGGGCGAACAATGGCGGAATCGAGCGCGTGCTGGTTTAATGGCACGACCCACGATTTCTGCCGAGGACGACGATGGACTGCGTTTTTTGCCGTGAAGACGGTGGCGATGTGCTGTGGCAGGACGACTCGCTGCGGGTCGTCCTCGCCGACGAACACGATTACCCGGGCTTTTGCCGGGTGATCTGGAACGCGCACGTGGCCGAATTTTCGGACCTGTCGGCCAGCGAGCGCGACCGCGTGATGCAGGCGGTCTACGCGGTCGAGCGCGCGATCCGGCGCGTGATGCAGCCGGTGAAGGTGAACCTGGCGAGCCTCGGCAACCAGGTGCCGCATGTGCACTGGCATGTGATCCCGCGTTATTCGAACGACGCGCATTTTCCGCTGCCGATTTGGGCGCCGCGCCAGCGCACGGTGTCCGAAGCGATGCTGTCGTCGCGTCGCGCGCAGGCAACGCTGCTGCGCGAAGCGGTGCGGCAGGAAATCGAGCAGGCGCTCGGCTGAACCTCCCCGGGCGTGATTGACCGGTCGCCGCGCGAGGCCTATGCCCCAATGGGCGAAAGGCCGGCGCGGCCCGGCGTTTTCTATATGAGACCATGATGAGCGGATTGACTCCCGAGACCCCGGTGCCGACCGGCGTCGTCGTGCATTCGAAGTCGCGCGTGCTCGAATTGCAGTACGCGAACGGCGAATCGTATCGCCTGCCGTTCGAACTGCTGCGCGTGTATTCGCCGTCGGCGGAAGTGCAGGGCCACGGGCCCGGCCAGGAAACCTTGCAGACCGGCAAGCGCGACGTGACGATCACGATGATCGAAGGCGTCGGCAATTACGCGTTGCAGCCCACGTTCTCGGACGGCCATTCCACCGGCATTTATTCGTGGGATCTGCTGCATGACATGGCCGTGCGTCAGGATGAACTCTGGCGCGCGTATCTCGCCAGACTGGCGGCGGCCGGCGTCGATCGCGATACGCCGATGGTTCCGGCGGCGGCTGCGCACGGCCACTGTCACTGATACCATTCGCCCCGAACGCCGCGCGAGCGGCGCAACATTCAAGAACACGCGAAAGGACGAGCGCGATGAGCAAAACCCACTTCGGCTTTCAATCGGTCGACGAACAGGACAAGGCGCAGAAGGTGGCGGGGGTGTTCCACTCGGTGGCCGCCAACTACGACTTGATGAACGACCTGATGTCGGGCGGATTGCACCGCGCGTGGAAGATGTTCACGATCGCCCAGGCGAACGTGCGGCCGGGCTACCGGGTGCTCGACATCGCGGGCGGCACGGGCGACCTGTCGAAGGCGTTCGCGAAGCAGGCCGGCGAGAGCGGCGAGGTGTGGCACACCGACATCAACGAATCGATGCTGCGCGTGGGCCGCGACCGGCTGATCGACAAGGGCATCGTCACGCCGACGCTGCTCTGCGACGCCGAGAAAATTCCGTTTCCCGACAACTACTTCGACGTCGTGACCGTGGCGTTCGGCTTGCGCAACATGACCCACAAGGACGTCGCGCTCGCGGAAATGCGCCGTGTGCTGAAGCCGGCCGGGCGGCTGCTCGTGCTGGAGTTCTCGAAGGTGTGGGACCCGCTCAAGAAGTTTTACGATCTCTACTCGTTCAAGGTGCTGCCGTGGCTCGGCGAGCGCTTCGCCAAAGACGCAGACAGCTACCAGTACCTGGCGGAATCGATCCGCATGCATCCAGACCAGGAAACTTTGAAAACGATGATGGAACAAGCCGGCCTCGATGGCGTCAAATATTACAATTTGTCAGCTGGCGTGGTAGCTTTACATGTGGGGACCAAGTACTAGGGTTCCTAACCCATCGATTTTTAAAGGAAATGTGAAATGTCCGATTCGAATTTGTTATCTGCTCGTAAGGTTAAGGGGGCGCTGGCGAGAAGAATCGGACTGATCGCAATGGTCGGTCTGCTCGTGGCCGGCTCCCTCGCTTCCCTCGACGCGGAAGCGCGCCGCATGGGCGGCGGCCGCAGCATCGGCCGCCAATCGAATAGCCTGCAGCAACGTCAGACGCCGCCGCCGTCGCAACCGGCGCAGAGCAATCAGGCCACGCAGCAGCGTGCGCAACCGGCGCCCGCAACCACTCCTACACCGCCCGCCGCGCCGAACCGCAATCGTTGGCTCGGGCCGATCGCCGGTCTCGCGGCCGGCCTCGGCATCGCCGCGTTGCTGTCGCATTTCGGGCTCGGCGAGGCGTTCGCCGGCATGTTCGCCAACGTGATCGTGATCGCGCTGATCGCGATGGCCGTGATCTGGCTGATCCGCCGCTTTACCGGCCGCAAGCGCGATGCGTCGCAGCCGGCGTACGCGGGCACGGCGCCCTCGCTGAATGCCGGCAACACCGGCTACGCGCAGGAGCCGCGCTACAGTGCGCCGCCCGCCGGTTCATATCTCGAACCGCAAGGTAATCCGCTCGCTACGCCGTCTGTCGGCGCGGCGCCGTCGGTGCCGGCCGGCTTCGATACGGAAGCGTTCCTGCGTAACGCGAAGGTCTATTTCGTGCGCCTGCAGGCCGCATGGGACGTCGGCAACGTCGAGGACATCCGCGAATTCACGACGCCGGAAATGTTCGCCGAAGTGCGCGTCGATCTCGCGGCGCGCGGCACGCAGGCGAACCAGACCGACGTGGTGCAGCTGAATGCCGAACTGCTCGACATCGAGGAACGCGCGACCGAGTATTTCGCGAGCGTGCGCTTCTCCGGCCTGATTCGCGAGGAACCGGGCGCGGCGGCCGAGCCGTTCGTCGAGGTCTGGAATCTGTCGAAGGCACACCGTCCCGGCGAGGGCTGGCTGCTTGCCGGCATCCAGCAGGTCGAGCAGCACTGAGGCAACTGCGGGAGCACGGCGTCCAGCCGTCTCTCGACCAGGCCGGCGGCCGGCACGCCGCGCGCCGGCCAGTCGCATCACATTGGCCGTTCGGCCAGGCAGGCTGCGAAGCGAACGGACGTTACAATAGGAGCCCGCGCAAGCACCTCGCTCGCGCGGGTTTTTTCTTGCCACTTTCGATGACCCTTGCCGCCAAGCCCTTCGCTGCTGCTGTCAATCATCTGCTCGCCCGCGAATCGTGGGCCCGCGAGCGCCTCGCCCCTTATGCGGGCAAGACCGCCTGCCTGTCATGTCCGCCTGTCGTGCTGTCGCTGCTGGTGCAGCCGGACGGCTATCTGGGCACGCTCGGCGAGGCCGACGCGCCTCGCTTCGACGTGACGATCTCGGTGCCGTCCGACGCATTGCCGGCCTTCGTGCAAGGCGGTCAGGCCGCGGTGATGAAGCACGTGAAGATCGAGGGCGATGCCGAGTTCGCGACCGTGATCGCCAAGCTCGCCGAGCATCTGCGCTGGGAGCCCGAGGAAGACCTCGCGAAACTGATTGGCGACGGTCCGGCCTGGCGTATCGCCTCGCTCGTGCGTTCGGTCGGCGAGCACGTGCAGCGCACCGGCCGCAACCTGCTCGACACCGCCGCCGAGTATCTGCTCGACGAGAATCCGCAACTGGTGCGCCGCGCCGCGCTCGACGACTTCAACGTCGAACTGGCGCGTGCGCGCGATGCCCTGGCGCGCGTCGAAAAACGTATCGAGCGTCTCGAACAGAAGGTCGAAGCCCGTGGCGCGCATGCGCCGGGCGCCGCCGCCACGTTGCGCGGCACGCGCTAGTCACCGGGCCACACCATGCGTTTTCTGCGTTTTCTCAAGATATTTTTCGCGGTCATCCGCTTCGGCCTCGACGAAATGATGCTGAGCCGCATCAACGACCGGCGCGTGCGTCTGCTGCTGCGTATCACGACGATCGGCCGCAAGTTCGACGATCCGCCGGGCGTGCGTTTGCGGCTCGCGCTCGAAAGCCTCGGGCCGATCTTCGTCAAGTTCGGCCAGGTGCTGTCCACGCGCCGCGATCTGCTGCCGGTCGACATCGCCAACGAACTCGCGAAGCTGCAGGACCAGGTGCCGCCGTTCGATTCGGCGGTCGCGATCGGGATCGTCGAGAAGTCGCTCGGCGCGCCGGTCGACGAGCTGTTCGACGACTTCGAGCGGGTGCCGGTCGCGAGCGCGTCGATCGCGCAGGTTCACTTCGCCAAGGTGAAGGCCGGCCAGCATGCGGGCAAGGCCGTGGCGGTGAAGGTGCTGCGCCCGAACATGCTGCCGGTGATCGACTCCGACCTCGCGCTGCTGCGCGACATCGCCGTGTGGGCCGAGCGCCTGTGGGCCGACGGCAAGCGCCTGAAGCCGCGCGAGGTGGTCGCTGAATTCGACAAATACCTGCACGACGAACTCGACCTGATGCGCGAGGCAGCTAACGGCAGCCAGTTGCGGCGCAACTTTCAGGGGCTCGATCTGCTGCTCGTGCCGGAAATGTACTGGGAGTTCTGCACGCCCACGGTGCTGGTCATGGAGCGCATGATCGGCGTGCCGATCAGCCAGGTCGAGACGCTGCGGGCGGCCGGCGTCGACATTCCGAAGCTCGCGCGCGAAGGCGTCGAGATTTTCTTCACCCAGGTGTTCCGCGACGGCTTTTTCCACGCCGACATGCACCCGGGCAACATTCAGGTGAGTCTCGACCCGGCGCACTTCGGCCGCTATATCGCGCTCGACTTCGGCATCATCGGTGCGCTGTCGGACTTCGACAAGAACTACCTCGCGCAGAACTTCCTCGCGTTCTTCAAGCGCGACTACCACCGCGTCGCGACGCTGCATCTGGAGTCGGGCTGGGTGCCGCCGACGACGCGCGTCGAGGAACTCGAAAGCGCGATCCGCGCGGTGTGCGAGCCGTATTTCGATCGCGCGCTGAAGGACATTTCGCTCGGCCAGGTGCTGATGCGCCTGTTCTCCACGTCGCGGCGCTTCAACGTCGAAATCCAGCCGCAGCTGGTGCTGTTGCAGAAGACCATGCTGAACGTGGAAGGGCTGGGCCGTTCGCTCGATCCGGAACTGGACCTGTGGAAAACCGCGAAGCCCTATCTCGAACGCTGGATGAACGAGCAGATCGGCCTGCGCGGCTGGTTCGAGCG
This sequence comes from Paraburkholderia sp. Cy-641, assembly GCF_011752945.1. Classification (NCBI taxonomy): domain Bacteria; kingdom Pseudomonadati; phylum Pseudomonadota; class Betaproteobacteria; order Burkholderiales; family Burkholderiaceae; genus Paraburkholderia; species Paraburkholderia sp. Cy-641. The sequence continues at coordinate 50,564 of NZ_VWWM01000050.1, read as the reverse complement.
CCTGAAGATCGAGGCGCCGCAATGGAGCAAGACGCTGCCGCAGTTGCCGCGCCTCGTCCATAACATGCTCGCCGAGCGGCATCACCCGGCCGGCGGCGCGAACGACGACGTGATTCGCCAGATTCTGCTCGAGCAGAAGCGCACCAACCGTCTGCTGCAAGGCCTGCTGCTGTTCGGCGCGGCGGTCGGCGTCGGCGCGGTGCTGGCGCGGGCGTTTCTGGTGCTCGCCTATGGTGGATGAGGCGGCCGGCTGCCTGCCGCCGAGCGCACAACCCGTACGAGGCATCCGATGAGCGATCCGACCCAACCCCCCGTGCCCGATTTTTCGAGCCGCGATCCCAACTCGCCCGAGTTCTGGGACGAACGCTTCGAGCGCCGTTTCACGCCGTGGGATCAGGCGGGCGTGCCGGCGGCGTTCCGCGCGTTCGCCGCACGGCATCGCGACGCCGCGGTGCTGATTCCGGGCTGCGGCAGCGCGTACGAAGCGCTCTGGCTCGCCCAGCAGGGCAATCCGGTGCGCGCGATCGACTTCTCGCCGGCCGCCGTCGCGGCCGCGCGCGAGCAGTTGGGCGCGCAGCATGCGCAACTGGTCGAGCAGGCGGATTTCTTCGCCTACGAGCCGCCGTTCACGCCGGCATGGATTTATGAGCGCGCGTTTTTCTGCGCCTTGCCGCCCGCGCGCCGTGGCGACTACGTGCGCCGGATGGCCGAATTGCTGCCGGCCGGCGCGCTGCTCGCGGGGTTCTTTTTCATCGGCGCGACGCCGAAGGGGCCGCCGTTCGGCGTCGAGCGCGGCGAACTCGACGCGCTGCTCACGCCGCACTTCGAGCTGATCGAAGACGAGGCGGTGGCCGATTCGATCGCCGTATTCTCCGGACGTGAGCGCTGGCTCAGCTGGCGGCGTCGCGCGTAAGGACGGACGCCGTGGCGCGCGCGGCACGGGCGCGCTCTTGAGAGTGTCGCGGGTCGCCCCCATCTGGCGCGATGGCGGCGCGCGGCGCGCATCGGCTCCCGAAATGCGGGGAGCGCTTACCGTTTGCGGCTATAATTCAAGGCTTTGCAAGCGTTTACAAGATTTCAGTAGGGATTTGGAGTAGGAAAGGATCATGCCGATCTACGCTTATCGTTGCGGGTCATGCGGCTTCGGGAAGGATGTGCTCCAGAAGATGAGCGACCCCCAGTTGACGCAGTGTCCCGAGTGCGGGAAAGACACGTTTAGCAAGCAGCTCACCGCCGCCGGCTTCCAGTTGAAGGGCTCCGGCTGGTACGTGACCGATTTTCGCGGCGGCAGCGGCGGCACGAGCGCGCCGGCTGCTTCGGAAGCCAATAACGCCGCCAAACCCGATGCGGCTCCGGCAACAGCCGCCGCATCGGCGGCCCCCGCGGCCTCTACGGCCGCAACCACCGCCGCTCCGGCCGGCACGAGCGGCTCCGGCAACGCCTAGTGAGACTGCTGTCTTCGCGGGCGGCGCATCTACCGTGGGTCGGACTTCGACTCGCGCGGCTTTCTGGCGGTACACATGACGACGAAAAAAGCGACGCTCAAATCGGTGTTCCTGACCGGCCTGCTGGTGCTGGTGCCTCTGGCCATCACACTGTGGGTGCTCGGTCTGATCATCGGCACGATGGACCAGACGCTGCTCCTGCTGCCCACCTCCTGGCAGCCGGAGCGCGCGATCGGCTATCGCCTGCCCGGCCTCGGCGCGGTGCTCACGCTCGCGTTCATCTTTATCGTCGGGCTGTTGACGCAGAATTTCATCGGGCAGAAGCTCGTGAAGTGGTGGGAGCTGCTGGTCGCGCACATCCCGGTGGTCGGCCCGATCTACACGAGCGTCAAGCAGGTGTCCGACACGCTGCTTTCGAGCAGCGGCAACGCGTTCCGCAAGGCCCTGCTGATCGAGTATCCGCGCCGCGGTTCCTATACGATTGCGTTTCTGACCGGGATTCCGGGCGGCGACGTGGTCAATCACCTGAAAGAAGATTACGTCAGCGTCTATGTGCCGACTACGCCGAACCCGACGTCCGGCTTCTTCCTGATGGTGCCGAAAAGCGAAGTGATCGAGCTCGACATGACCGTCGACGCTGCGCTCAAGTACATCGTCTCGATGGGCGTCGTGGCGCCTTCCGCGCCGCCGCCGGCGCCCGTGCCCCGCACGACCGTCGAGCCTCCGCTGTAATGCCGGCGCGCAGAGTTTCAGGCAGTGTCCCACTGCGGCGCGCCGTTCAACCAATGCAAAACGAAAGACAAACATCATGTCGATGAGATCTCAATACTGCGGTCTGGTGACCGAAGAACTGCTGGGCCAATCCGTCTCGCTGTGCGGCTGGGTAAGCCGCCGCCGCGACCATGGCGGCGTCATCTTCATCGACCTGCGCGATCGCGAAGGGCTCGTTCAGGTCGTCTGCGACCCGGACCGCGCGGACATGTTCAAGGCCGCCGAAGGCGTGCGCAACGAGTTCTGCCTGCAGATCAAGGGTGTCGTGCGCAGCCGTCCTGAGGGCACGACCAATGCCGCGCTCAAGAGCGGCAAGATCGAAGTGCTGTGCCACGAGCTGATCGTGCTGAACGCCTCGGTCACGCCGCCGTTCCAGCTCGACGACGACAACCTCTCGGAAACCACGCGTCTCACGCACCGCGTGCTCGACCTGCGCCGCCCGCAGATGCAGCACAACCTGCGTCTGCGCTACCGCGTCGCGATCGAGGCGCGCAAGTATCTCGACGAGCAGGGCTTCATCGACATCGAAACGCCGATGCTGACCAAGAGCACGCCGGAAGGCGCGCGCGACTACCTCGTGCCGTCGCGTACGAACCCGGGCCAGTTCTTTGCGCTGCCGCAGTCGCCGCAGCTGTTCAAGCAGCTGCTGATGGTCGCGAACTTCGACCGCTACTACCAGATCGTCAAGTGCTTCCGCGACGAAGACCTGCGCGCCGACCGTCAGCCGGAATTCACGCAGATCGACTGCGAAACCTCGTTCCTGTCGGAACAGGAAATCCGCGATCTGTTCGAGGCGATGATCCGCCACGTGTTCAAGCAGACGATCGGCGTCGAGCTCGACGCGAAGTTCCCGGTCATGGAGTACTCGGAAGCAATGCGCCGCTTCGGCTCGGACAAGCCGGACCTGCGCGTGAAGCTCGAATTCACCGACCTGACCGACGCGGTCAAGGACGTCGACTTCAAGGTGTTCAGCACGCCGGCCAACACGAAGGACGGCCGCGTCGCGGCGCTGCGCGTGCCGAAGGGTGGCGAGCTTTCGCGCGGCGACATCGACAGCTACACGGAATTCGTGCGCATCTACGGCGCCAAGGGTCTCGCGTGGATCAAGGTCAACGAAGTGGCGAAGGGCCGTGACGGTCTGCAAAGCCCGATCGTCAAGAACCTGCACGACGAAGCGCTCAAGGCGATCGTCGAGCGCACCGGCGCGCAGGACGGCGACATCATCTTCTTCGCGGCCGATCGCGCGAAGGTCGTGAACGACAGCCTCGGCGCGCTGCGTCTGAAGATCGGTCATTCGGAGTTCGGCAAGGCCAACGGTCTCGTCGAAGCGGGCTGGAAGCCGCTGTGGGTGGTCGACTTCCCGATGTTCGAATACGACGAGGAAGACAACCGCTACGTGGCCGCGCATCACCCGTTCACGAGCCCGAAGGACGAGCATCTCGAATACCTCGAAACCGATCCGGCACGCTGCCTCGCGAAGGCTTACGACATGGTGCTGAACGGCTGGGAAATCGGCGGCGGCTCTGTGCGTATCCACCGCGAGGAAGTGCAGAGCAAGGTGTTCCGCGCGCTCAAGATCAATGCGGAAGAAGCGCAGGCCAAGTTCGGCTTCCTGCTCGACGCGCTGCAATACGGCGCGCCGCCGCACGGCGGTATCGCGTTCGGTCTGGACCGTATCGTCACGATGATGGCCGGCGCCGACTCGATCCGCGACGTGATCGCGTTCCCGAAGACGCAACGCGCGCAGTGTCTGCTCACGCAGGCGCCGAGCGAAGTCGACGAGCGCCAGTTGCGCGAGCTGCACATTCGTCTGCGTACGCCGGAGCCGAAGGCGTAAGCCGGGTCCGCATCGCGTGGGCCGCTTGCGGGCGGCCACGCAAGTCCTGCAAAAAAGGCGCTGAGGTGAATCACACCGCAGCGCCTTTTTGGTTTTTTGCGTTACAGTGAGGTCACCGCTTTCGAGGCACTTTCGACTGTCATCCGACATGTACCGCGCGCGTCGGCGCGCCCAGTTTTCAGATCATGCCGAAACCGCCGAAAATTCCGCACTCCGTGCTCGTCGTCATTCATACGCCCGCGCTCGACGTGCTGCTGATCGAGCGCGCCGATCATGCGGGGTTCTGGCAGTCGGTCACGGGCTCGAAAGACCGGCTCGACGAGCCGCTCGCCGAAACGGCGGTGCGCGAAGTCGGCGAGGAGACTGGCATCATGATCGGCGGCGCGCTCGTGCCGCATAGTGCGCTCGTCGACTGGCGCTACTCGATCGAATACGAGATTTATCCGGAATTCCGCCATCGCTACGAAGCGGGCGTGGTCCGCAACACCGAGCACTGGTTCAGCCTGCGGGTGCCTGGGCAGATCGACGTGACGCTTGCGCCGCGCGAGCACACCGCGTTTGTGTGGCTGCCGTATGAAGAAGCCGCCTCGCGCTGTTTTTCGTCCTCGAATGCCGATGCGATCCTGCAGCTGCCACGCCGGCTTGCCGCGCATTCAGCCGGTTCACAGGCTGGGGAGCGTGGCCAGTGAGCGCAGGCGGCGCGGGCCGTTTCGCCCGACTGCGCCACACGCTGCTCGGCCGCCGTTACTGGCAGCGCTACCGCTTCACCAGTCACAACGAGGTCAGGCTGCTGCGCTCCGGCGACGAGTTCTTCAGCGCGCTGATCGCGCGCATCGACGCCGCGCAGCGCGACGTCATGCTCGAAACCTACATCTTCTGCGACGACGAAGCTGGCCAGGACGTCAACGAAGCGTTGCTGCGCGCTGCTGCGCGCGGTGTCAGGGTGCGCGTGATTACCGACGGCGTCGGCACTGCGCGTCTGAAGATGTTCGAGCCATGGCCGGCGGGCGGCATCGAGCATCGCATCTACAACCCGCATCTATTCGGCCGCTTCGGCTTTTCGCGCACGCACCGCAAGCTCGCGGTGATCGACGATCAATACGCCTATTGCGGCGGCATCAATATCGTCGACGACTACGACAACAACGGCGAGAAGCTGCCGTACCGGCGCTGGGATTTTGCGGTCGAATTGCAGGGGCCTGTCGTTATCGATGTGCACGAAGCGTTCGAGGTGCAGTGGCGGCGCATTCGCGTCGGGCATCGGTCGCTCGAATCGATGAGGCCCGACCTCACGCCGCACGATACCGCTTCGCTCGGCAGTCTGCGGCGGCGTCGGCGGCGCCGCAACAAGGAGTTGTGGGCGGCCGGCGAGCCGTGCGTGGCTTTCGTCGCGCGCGACAACCTCATCAACCGCCGCGCGATCGAGAAGGCGTATCTGGCTGCGATCGGCCAGGCGCGCCGCGAAATCCTGCTGGCGAATCCGTACTTCATGCCGGGGCGCAAGCTGCGCCGCGCGCTCGTGCTCGCGGCGCGCCGCGGCGTGGTCGTGAAGCTCATCATCGGACGCAAGGAGTTCAAGGCGCTCGATTACGCGGTGCCGTTTCTTTATCACGCGTTGCTGCGCGCGGGCGTGCAGATCGCCGAATACGAGAAGACGCTGCTGCACGGCAAGGTCGCCGTGGTCGATTCGAGCTGGGGCACGGTGGGTTCGTCGAATCTCGACGCGCTGAGCCTGATGCTCAACAACGAGGCGAACGTCGTGCTCATCAACGATCCGTCGATCGCGGGCTTGCGCGAGGCGATTCTCGGCGCGTTCGCGGATGCGCGTCCCATCGACGAAGCGCACTACGACTCGCGTCCGGCGCGCGTGCGCGTGCTGAACTGGCTCGCCTACACGAGCTACCGCGTCGCGATGAAGCTGTTGACGGTGGGGGGCTACGACTAGCGCGCGGCTCGCTTGCTGCATCGTGGCGACGGGCGGCGATGGTTGGAGAAGCGATAGAACAGGCACTGGAAGCAACAGACAGAAGCAACGGACAGAAAAAACGGGCACGAAGGCAATCGACGAGGCGATCAAACGGAGAATCGAAGCGGCGATCGAGCAGCGAGACAGCCAGGCAGCGAGATGCGACAACCATCACGCCGGTTTGCTTGCAGGAATCCGGCAACGAGAACACGCATACGCTGATCGGCAACCCTCGTTTCAAGGCAAACGCCTCTAAAAATCTGATTGATCTGATTGTCGAAAGCCGCAAAATTAGAACGCTGGTTAGACACCGGTTTCTAATAAAGTCCTTGTTTCGCGGACGGCAGCACTTAATAATAGTACGTCCGTTCGATTTTATTTCGATCACATTAGAACGGTAAGAACAGCTATGCGAAAAGGCGAACAAACGCGAGCGGCGATTCTCGATGCAGCACTCGATCTGGCAAGCCGTGACGGACTCGAAGGTCTCACCATCGGTTTGCTGGCCGAGCGTATGCAGATGAGCAAAAGCGGTGTGTTCGCGCATTTCGGGTCGCGCGAGGATCTGCAGGTCGAGGTCGTGCGCGAATATCACCGCCGTTTCGAAGACGAGGTGTTTTTCCCGAGTCTGCGCGAGCCCCGCGGTTTGCCGCGGTTGCGCGCGATGATTTCCCGCTGGATCGAGAAACGCATTCAGGAAGTCACGACCGGGTGCATCTACATCAGCGGTGCCGTCGAATACGACGATCGCGCGGATAGCCAGGTGCGCGAGCAACTGGTGTCGAGCGTGACGATCTGGCGTGCGGCGCTCACGCGCGCGATTTCGCAGGCAATGGACGAAGGGCATCTGCGTGCCGATACCGATCCGCAACTGATGCTGTTCGAACTGTATAGCGTCACGCTCGGCCTGCATCACGACGCGCGCTTCCTGCATCTGCCCGATGCGGTGCGTCTCACGTGGGCCGCGCTGGAAAAACTGATTGATTCGTATCAGAGCGAAAGCCGTTAGCCGCGTCGCCAGGACTTCCTGGAATCGCGCGGCGCAAGAGGTCCGTTCACGGACCCGGCCAACGGCCTGGCTTTTTGTCAAACTTGGGAGAGAGTCATGGGACAGTACGCCGCGCCGCTGCGCGACATGCAATTCGTGTTGCACGAATTGCTCAACGTCGAAGCCGAACTCCGGCAAATGCCGAAGCACGCCGATCTCGACGCCGACACGATCAACGCGGTGCTCGAGGAAGCCGGCAAGTTCTGCTCCGAAGTGCTGTTCCCGCTTAATCACAGCGGCGACCAGGAAGGCTGCACGTACGCCGGCGACGGCGTCGTGACCACGCCGAAGGGCTTCAAGGAAGCCTATGCGCAATACGTCGAAGCCGGCTGGCCGGCGCTCGGCTGCGATCCGGAATACGGCGGCCAGGGGTTGCCCGCGTTCGTCAACAACGCGCTCTACGAAATGCTGAACTCGGCGAATCAGGCGTGGACGATGTATCCGGGCCTCTCGCACGGCGCGTACGAATGTCTGCATGCGCATGGCACGCCCGAGTTGCAGCAGCGCTATCTGCCGAAGCTCGTCGCCGGCGTCTGGACCGGCACGATGTGTCTGACCGAGCCGCATTGCGGCACCGACCTCGGCATCCTGCGCACCAAGGCCGAGCCGAACAGCGACGGCTCGTATGCGATCAGCGGCACGAAGATTTTTATTTCGAGCGGCGAGCACGATCTGTCGGAAAACATCGTTCACCTCGTGCTCGCGCGTCTGCCCGATGCGCCGAAGGGCACCAAAGGCATATCGCTTTTCATCGTGCCGAAGTTCATCCCGAACGAAGCGGGCGAGCCCGGCGAGCGCAACGGCGTGAAGTGCGGCTCGATCGAGCACAAGATGGGTATCCACGGCAACGCGACCTGCGTGATCAATCTCGACAACGCGAAGGGCTGGCTCGTCGGCGAGCCGAACAAAGGCCTGAACGCGATGTTCGTGATGATGAATGCCGCGCGTCTCGGCGTCGGCATGCAGAGCCTCGGCCTCACCGAAGTCGCTTATCAGAATTCGCTCACGTACGCGAAAGAGCGTCTGCAGATGCGTTCGCTGACGGGCCCGAAGGCGCCTGAAAAAGCCGCCGATCCGATCATCGTGCATCCGGACGTGCGCCGCATGCTGCTCACGCAGAAGGCCTACGCCGAAGCCGGCCGCGCGTTCTCGTACTGGGCCGCGCTGCAGATCGACAAGGAGCTCTCGCACGCCGACGAAGCCGAGCGCAAGGAAGCCGCCGACCTCGTCGCGCTGCTCACGCCGATCCTGAAGGCGTTCCTCTCGGACAACGCCTTCGAAGGCACCAATCATGCGATGCAGATTTACGGCGGCCACGGCTTCATCGCCGAATGGGGCATGGAGCAGTACGTGCGCGATGCGCGCATCAACATGATCTACGAAGGCACCAACGGCATCCAGTCGCTCGACCTGCTCGGCCGCAAGGTGCTCGGCGACATGGGCGCGAAGATGAAGAAGTTCGGCAAGCTCGTCGCCGAATTCGTCGAGGCCGAAGGTATCAAGCCGGAAATGCAGGAGTTCGTGAACCCGCTCGCCGACATCGGCGAAAAGGTGCAGAAGCTGACGATGGAAATCGGCATGAAGGCGATGCAGAACCCCGACGAAGTCGGCGCCGCGGCCGTGCCGTATCTGCGCACGGTCGGCCATCTGGTGTTCTCGTACTTCTGGGCGCGCATGGCGCGTATCGCGCTCGACAAGGAGGCCGCGGGCGATTCGTTCTACAAGGCGAAGCTCGCCACCGCGCGCTTCTACTTCGCCAGGCTGCTGCCCGAAACGGCGATGACGATCCGCCAGGCGCGCGCCGGTTCGAAGTCGATGATGGAAGTCGACGAAGCGTTGTTCTGACGCTCGCGCTGAAAACGAGCGAGGCGGGCGCGCGTGCCGGATGCGCGACGCCTCGTTCGAACTGCACGCGGGATGTATCGCAAAAAACAGCGAAAGACCCAGCTAAAGACCCACCGAGACAAACCTCGCGCGAAGCGCCGCTGAAGCTTCGCGACACCGCATCAATTCCCGGAGAAACGACGTGAGCAATCTGATCATTCGCAAGGTCGCCGTGCTCGGCGCCGGCGTGATGGGCGCACAGATCGCGGCGCACCTCATCAACGCCAAGGTGCCCGTGCTGCTGTTCGACCTGCCTGCCAAGGAAGGCCCGAAAAACGGCATCGCGCTGAAGGCGATCGAGAATCTGAAGAAGCTGTCGCCGGCGCCGTTCGGCGTGAAGGACGACGCGCAATACATCCAGCCGGCCAACTATGACGACGACATCGAAAAGCTCGCCGAATGCGACGTTGTGATCGAAGCGATCGCCGAACGCATGGACTGGAAGCACGACCTGTACAGGAAGGTCGCACCGCATATCGGCGCGAACGCGATCTTCGCGACCAACACCTCGGGCCTGTCGATCACGGCACTCTCCGAAGGTTTCGCGGACGACCTGAAGGCGCGCTTCTGCGGCGTGCACTTCTTCAATCCGCCGCGCTACATGCATCTGGTCGAGCTGATCCCGACCGCGACGACGCGCCCCGAAATTCTCGACCAGCTCGAAACGTTCCTGACCAGCGTGGTCGGCAAGGGCGTCGTGCGGGCGAAAGACACACCGAATTTCATCGCGAACCGCGTCGGCATTTTCTCGATCCTCGCGGTCATGACCGAGGCTGCGAAGTTCGGCCTGCGTTTCGACGAAGTGGACGACCTGACCGGCGCGCGCCTCGGCCGCGCGAAGTCGGCGACGTTCCGCACCGCCGACGTGGTCGGTCTCGACACGATGGCGCACGTCATCAAGACGATGCAGGACACGCTGCCCGACGACCCGTTCTTCCCGGTCTACGAAACGCCGGCCGTGCTGGCCGAACTCGTGAAGCAGGGCGCGCTCGGCCAGAAGACCGGTGCGGGCTTTTACCGCAAGGAAGGCAAGGCGATCAAGGTGCTCGATCCGAAGACGGGCGGGTACGTCGAGGGTGGCGCGAAGGCGGACGAAATCGTCGGCCGCATTCTCAAGCGTCCGGCTGCCGAGCGTCTGAAGCTGCTGCGCGAAACGCAGCATCCGCAGGCACAGTTCCTGTGGTCGATCTTCCGCGACGTCTATCACTACATCGCCGTGCATCTGGAGTCGATCGCGGATAACGCGCGCGACGTCGACCTCGCGATCCGCTGGGGCTTCGGCTGGAACGAAGGCCCGTTCGAAGGCTGGCAGACGGCCGGCTGGAAGCAGGTTGCCGAGTGGGTGCAGGAAGACATCGCGGCGGGCAAGGGGCTCGCCAACGTGCCGCTGCCGTCGTGGGTGCTCGAAGGCGCGGTCGCCGAAAAGGGCGGCGTGCATACGGCCGAAGGTTCGTGGTCGCCGGCCACGCAGAGCTTCGTGCCGCGCTCGTCGCTCGACGTGTACAGGAGGCAGGTGTTCCGCGCGCCGCTCGTCGGCGAAACCGGCGCCGATCCGAAGACCTACGGCAAGACGCTGTTCGAGACCGAGGCGGTGCGCGCATGGGTCGACGACCGCGCGGGCGAGAACGACGTCCTGATCCTCTCGTTTAAGAGCAAGATGAACACGATCGGACCGTCGGTGATCGACGGCATCGTGCAGGCGATCGAACTGGCCGAGCAGGACTACAAGGGCCTCGTCGTGTGGCAGCCGACCTCGCTGAAACTCGGCACGCCGGGCGGTCCGTTCTCGGCGGGCGCGAATCTCGAAGAAGCGATGCCCGCGTTCATGATGGGCGGTGCGAAGGGTATCGAGCCGTTCGTGAAGAAATTCCAGCAGGGCATGCTGCGCGTGAAGTACGCGAACGTGCCGGTCATTGCGGCGATCTCGGGCATCGCGCTCGGCGGCGGCTGCGAGCTTGCGCTGCATAGCGCGAAACGGGTCGCGCACATCGAGAGCTATATGGGCCTCGTCGAAGTCGGCGTGGGTCTCGTGCCGGCAGGCGGCGGTCTGAAGGAAGCGGCGTTGCGCGCGGCCGAAGCGGCAAGCCAGGTCGGCGCGACCAGCGATCTGCTGAAGTTCCTGCAGAAGTCGTTCGAAAACGCGGCGATGGCGAAGGTCTCGGCTTCCGCGCTCGACGCCCGCGCGATGGGCTATCTGAAGCCGTCCGACACGATCGTCTTCAACGTGTTCGAACTGCTCGACGTGGCGAAGAAGGAAGCGCGCGCGTTGGCCGCATCCGGTTACCGTGCGCCGCTGCGCGCGACTCAGGTGCCGGTCGCGGGCCGCTCGGCGATCTCGACGATCAAAGCCTCGCTCGTCAACATGCGCGACGGCCGTTTCATCAGCGAGCACGATTTCCTGATCGCGAGCCGCATCGCCGAGGCGGTGTGCGGCGGCGACGTCGAAGCGGGCAGCCTCGTCGACGAGGAATGGCTGCTGCAACTCGAACGGCGCGCGTTCGTCGACCTGCTCGGCACGCAGAAGACGCAGGAACGGATCATGGGCATGCTGCAGACCGGCAAGCCGGTGCGCAATTAAGCGGAGAATCACACATGGCAAAGCAATTGCAAGACGCATATATCGTCGCCGCGAGCCGCACGCCGATCGGCAAGGCGCCGCGCGGTATGTTCCGCAACACGCGCCCGGACGAACTGCTCGTCCACGCGATCAGGTCGGCCGTGGCGCAGGTGCCGGGCCTCGACACCGGCGTGATCGAAGACGCGATCGTTGGCTGCGCGATTCCCGAAGCGGAGCAGGGCCTCAACGTCGCGCGGATCGGCGCGCTGCTCGCCGGCCTGCCGAACACGGTCGGCGGCGTCACGGTGAACCGCTTCTGCGCCTCGGGGCTGACCGCGCTCGCGATGGCCGCGGACCGCATCCGCGTCGGCGAGGCGGACGCGATGATCGCGGGCGGCTGCGAATCGATGAGCATGGTGCCGATGATGGGCAACAAGCCGTCGCTGTCGCCGCATATCTTCGATCGCAGCGAAGACGTCGGCATCGCGTACGGCATGGGCCTGACCGCCGAGAAGGTCGCCGAGCGCTGGAAGATCAGCCGCGAAGCGCAGGACGCGTTCTCGGTCGAATCGCATCGCCGCGCGATCGCCGCGCAGCAGGCCGGCGAATTCAACGACGAGATCGCTGCCTACACGATCACCGAGCGCTTGCCTGATCTCGCCACCGGCGAAGTCAGCGTGAAGACGCGCGAGGTTGCGCTCGACGAAGGTCCGCGCGCGGATACCTCGATGGAAGGCCTCGCGAAGCTGCGCGCGGTGTTCGCGAACAAGGGCTCGGTCACGGCCGGCAATAGCTCGCAGACCTCGGACGGCGCGGGCGCGCTGATCGTCGTATCGGAAAAGATCCTCAAGCAGTTCAACCTGACGCCGCTCGCGCGCTTCGTCAGCTTCGCGGTGCGCGGCGTGCCGCCGGAAATCATGGGCATCGGCCCGAAGGAAGCGATTCCGGCCGCGCTGAAGGCCGCGGGCCTGAAGCAGGACGACCTCGACTGGATCGAGCTGAACGAAGCGTTTGCCGCGCAATCGCTCGCGGTGATCCAGGACCTCGGCCTCGACACCTCGAAGATCAACCCGCTCGGCGGCGCGATCGCCTTGGGCCACCCGCTCGGCGCGACGGGCGCGATCCGTGCGGCGACCGTGGTGCATGGCCTGCGCCGCCGCAACTACAAGTACGGCATGGTGACGATGTGCGTCGGCACCGGCATGGGCGCGGCGGGCATCATCGAGCGGCTGTAAGCGGGTGATCCTCGCAGTGATCCACCCCATGACTCACGCGGTGTACCACTAGCCGCGCAACGGTTCGCAGGCCGCGAGGCTTGCGGACCGTTTTTACATTCGGCAGGACCGAAAGGAGATGAACGGGATGACGACGGATATTCTGGTCGAGCGCGCCGACGCGGTGCTGACGATCGCTTTCAACCGGCCCGGCAGGAAGAACGCGATCACGGCCGCGATGTATCAGACGATGGCCGATGCGCTTGTCGAGGCGCAGCGCGACGCGTCGGTGCGCGCGATCCTCATGCGCGGCAGCGCCGGCATTTTCAGCGCCGGCAACGATCTCGACGATTTCATGAAGACCCCGCCGATGGGCGAGAACGCGCCGGTGTTCCAGTTCCTGCGTGCGATCAGCTCGGCGGAGAAGCCGGTGGTGGCGTCGGTCGCGGGGCCGGCGGTGGGCATCGGCACGACGCTGCTGCTGCACTGCGATCTCGTCTATGCGGCCGATACCGCGAGCTTCTCGCTGCCGTTCACGCAGCTCGGGCTGTGCCCGGAAGCGGCGTCGAGCCTGCTGCTGCCGCGCGTGGGCGGCTATCAGGCGGCGGCGGAAAAACTGCTGCTCGGCGAGGCGTTCGACGCGGCCGAGGCGCACCGCATGGGCTTCGTCAATCGTGTGCTGCCGGCCGGCGAGGTCGATGCGTTCGCGGCGGCGCAGGCCGCGAAGCTGGCGGCGTTGCCGGCTTCGTCGCTGCGCGTGACGAAGAGTCTGATGAAGCACGCGAGCCGCCAGGAACTGCAAACGCAGATGAGCGAGGAGGCCGTGCACTTCGGCAAGATGCTGCTCGCGCCCGAAGCACGCGAGGCGTTCAAGGCGTTCTTCGAGAAGCGCAAGCCGGATTTCCGGCAGTTCGATTGAGGCGGGGGCGGCATACATGGCACCGCGCCGCGCCGGGTTGGCGGTGCCGGCCGTTGCGGTGCATCGGCACTCCTCGTCGCTTTATTGCCGCTTTATTGCTTGATCGCTTCGATCGGCCCCGCCCCGCTGGCGCAGATGTGCCGTAGTTGAAGCGGCGTGAGCCGAGATGGCGCGGTTCGGGGCTGACCGCCGCTTCAATCGCTCACGCTTGCGGCGGCTGCCCCGTGTCGTAATCGACGTAGCTGCTTTCGCGGCAGAAGCTCACGAGCCGCACGCCCGCCTGACGCGCAATCGTAATCGCCAGCGAGGACGGCGCGGAGATCGTCGCGAGCATCGGCACGTCGACGCGCGCGGCCTTGCGCACGAGTTCATAACTCGCGCGGCTCGACAGAAACACGAAGCCGTCACGCGTATCCGCGCGATCGAGCACGAGCTGGCCGATCAGTTTGTCGAGCGCGTTGTGGCGGCCGACGTCCTCGAACGCATGGCGGATCGCGCCTGCCGCATCGCACCACGCGGCCGCGTGCAGGCCGCCCGTCAGACGCGTGAGCGCCTGATGCTCGGGCAGGGCACGCGCGGCGCGCGCGATCGCATCGGGCGCGAGCCGTTGCAGAAAGCCGGTGTCGGGCACGCGAGCCGGCTTCAGATCGAGCAGATCGATGCTTTCGATCCCGCATACGCCACAGCCGGTGCGCCCCGCGAGCGCGCGGCGCTTTTCCTTCAACGCGACGAACGCCTGTTGCACGACCTGTAGCTGCACTTCCGCGTGCGGCAGCTCGCCGTCGTCGTGCAATTCGACCTCGATGTCCCGAATGTCGCTGCCACGCTCGACGATGCCTTCCGAAATCGCGAAGCCGACCGCGAACGCTTCGAGGTCGCGCGGCGTACACATCATCACCGCATGCGAAATGCCGTTGAAGACGAGCGCGACCGGCCATTCCTGGCCGACGTGATCGGTGACGGTTTCGACCTGCGCGCCGCGATGCCGGCGCACCTCGCGCTGCACCGCGCCGGGTTGTTCGGTGGCGTCGTGGTCCGTGCCGCCTCGCTGAGCGTTATTGGGCGCGTGGTCCTGGCCGATTCCCTGCCTGCCGTTCTGCCCGATTTCCTGTCCGTTCAAGCTGCTTTGCTCCTGTACCATGCCGCGCTCACGGGCGTTTGCCCGCGATGTCGCGCGAATAAGGTTCTAAAATACCTCAAGCGACGCCCGCATGCTGTCCGTCACCGCGAAGGAGCCTGGTCATGGCACTCAACGAAGCCCCGCTTCTGTTCGACTTCGAAGTCGCGTCTTCGGAGAATTTCACCTATATCCCGATGTCGGTGCGCTTCAATCTCGATCGTTTCGGGCTGCGTATTTCGCTCGATCAATGGCAGCAGTTGCCGCTCGAAGACCGCAAGCTGCTCGCACGCTTTCCGGTCGACGAGGACATCGAAACCGAACCGAACTTCGATCACGCGCTGTTCGAAATGCTGCGCACTCACGCGAACGTCGAGCCGGAGTGGTTCACGCCCGAAGCCGCCCCCGCATGGCGCCGCATCGACGACGTGCCCGCAGGCGTCGCGCATCAGGCGGGACTCGCGGGCCTCGCCGCGCCGAGCGTCGCGCGCTGGGCCGAACTCGATCCGTTCAAGCGCTACGTGCTCGCCAAGCTGTCGCGCAAGTCCGAGGCGAATCACGACTTCGTCCCGGCGATGAAGGAGTTCGGCGCGGCCGGCTAGGCGCGGCCGCTTGTCTTGCGCGTGTCGTGCCGCGATCGGCGCGACGTGCCGTTCATCGGCGAGGCAAGGTCCAACATCGTCCTGTCATAGTGCAATGCGATTCTATAAAAGAGTCAGCATTGCGATACTGATCGAACGCTCGATCCACGAAGGGACTCCAAAGAAGCCACCTCGCTTTCGGTCCCAGCGCCGACGTATCCCGAGCCTCGCCCCGCCTCTCGCCCTCTACCTCCGATCGCTCGCGGCCGCTATCCCGCGACGGTATTTTTTCCTTCCCTCCCTCAATCTTTTCGCAACGCGGTCGTTATCCATAAGTTAGCGCGTAAAAAGATTCGCATCGATGCCGCAGGACGCACCGAAAGCGAGCGCTTCCGCCCTCGGAACGATTGACGTTCGGAATCCATGAATTCTTTCTTATCGAAGCGGCTGCTGATCAACCTGGCGGTCGTCGTCGTGGCGGTCGGCGCCAACGCGTTGGTCGCCTACACGCAGATCCGCGGACAAAGTGACGCCGACGTGCGCATGTTGCGTTCGACGAGCGTGCGCCAGCACCTCGATGCCTACCGGGCGACGCTCGACAACGCGCTTGCCGCGCTCGGCCGCTTCGAAGCGTCGGGCCAGCGCGCGCCGCTCGACACGGCCGCCGCGACGAGCTCGAAGCTCGTCAGCCTGGAGCTCGAGCTGCGCGACGACTTCACGGACGAGCCGTTGATGAGCGGCGCGCTGACCCGGCTTTCCACGGACAGTCTCGCGCTGCAACACGACATCGACGCCGAGCGGCAGAGCACGGCCGCCGTGCCGGAGGCGTCGAGCGAGGCGGCCGCGCCCACGCGTCTCACGCCCGCGCTCAGACGTGTGCAGGCGGCGCTCGCCGCGCTGCGCGCCGAGGAAAACCGCGCGTTGCAGAACTCCCTCGCAGCGGCGGCGAGCGACGGCGAACGCGCGACTTTCGTGCTGATCGTGACGATGCTCGCCGGCAGCACGCTGCTCATCATGACGTTCGGCGCGCGCGAGAGCAGCGCGCGCGAAAAGCTGCACAGCGCCCGCGCGCTCGTGCGCGGCGAACAACGCTTTCGCAGCCTGTTCGACGATCACGCCGCGCCGATGTACATCTTCGATCGCGAGACGCTGCGCTTTCTCGCCGTCAACGCGGCTGCGGTCCAGCAATACGGCTACTCGGAAAGCGAGTTTCTCGGCATGACGATTCGTGCGATCCGCACGCAGCCCGAGATCGCGCGCCTCGAAGCGCATCTCGCCCGCTGCCCGGCAGTCGTTCACGGCCACACGATGGCGGGTATCTGGCGTCACCGCCGCAAGGACGGCACGATCATCAGCGTCGACGTGTCGTATCACGCGCTGAACTTCATGGGCTGCGACGCGTTTTTCGTGCTTGCCGACGACGTCACCGAGCAGATCAATGCCGAAGCCGAAGCGCGGCGCTCGAACCAGATGCTCGAAGCCGTGATCGACAGCATTCCGCAGCGCATTTTCTGGAAGGATCTGAACTCGCGCTATCTCGGCTGCAACATGGCGTTCGCGCGCGACGCGGGGCTCGCGTATCCCGAGCAGGTGGTCGGCAAGAGCGACGCCGATCTGCCGTGGAGCAAGTTCGCGAGCGAGATGACCGAATACGACACCGAAGTGGTCAGCACCGGCGTGCCGCAGATGAACTACGAAGTCGAACTGATGATCGACGGCGAGTACCGCACGCGCATCACGAGCAAGCAGCCGTTCACCGACGGCGACGGCCGCGTGATCGGCGTGCTTGGCTCGTACCAGGACGTGACCGAGCGCAAGCGCGCCGACCTCGCGCTGCGTCTGCAAAGCCGCGCGCTCGACGCGAGCGTCAACGCGATCCTGATTACGGCGCCGTCGCCGGCGGGCAACCTGATCGAATACGTGAACCCGGCCTTCATGCGCATCACCGGCTACGATCCCGCCGAGGTGATCGGCCACGACTGCCGCGTGCTGCAACGCGACGACCGCGAGCAGGAAGGCGTCGCGCTGATTCGCGAGGCGCTCGCGGCGAACCGCGAGGTCAGCGCGGTGGTGCGCAACTATCGCAAGGACGGCGCGCTGTTCTGGAATCAGCTGTTCATCGCGCCGGTGCCGGATGCGGATGGCGTGATTACGCATCACATCGGCGTGATCAATGACGTGACCGAGTTGATCCGCTATCAGGAGCAGCTCGAATATCAGGCCAATTACGACAGCCTCACGCGGCTGCCGAACCGCAATCTGCTGCGCGACCGGCTCGAACATGCGCTCGTTCTCGCGCGGCGGCATCACAGCGGCGTGGCGGTCGTGTTCCTCGATCTCGACGGCTTCAAGAACGTCAACGACAGCCTCGGCCACAGCGTCGGCGATAGGCTGCTCGGCGTGGTCGCCGAACGGCTCACGCGCTGCTCGCGCACGAGCGACACGATCGCGCGGCACGGTGGCGACGAGTTCGTGATCGTGATGACCGACACCGTCGACGAAAAATCGCTGATCGCGTGGATGGAGCGCGTGCGCTCGTCGATCGCGGAGCCGGTCTGGCTCGACGGCAACGAGCTGTACGTCGGTTGCAGCATGGGCGCGAGCCTGTTCCCGCAGGACGGCGACGACGCCGAAACGCTGATGAAGAAGGCCGACGTCGCGATGTATCGCGCGAAGGACATGGGCCGCAACACGTTCCAGTTCTATCAGCCGGAGATGAACGCGAGCGCGGGCGTGCGCCTGAATCTCGAACGGCGTTTGCGCCGCGCGCTGCGCGACAACGAGTTTCTGCTGCATTACCAGCCGCAAGTCGATATCGGCAGCGGGCAGATCGTCGGTATCGAGGCACTGGTGCGCTGGCACGACCCCGAGGTCGGGCTCGTGCCGCCGTCGTCGTTCATTCCGCTCGCGGAAGAGAGCGGGCTGATCGGTCCGCTGTCGGAATGGGTGCTGCGCGAAGCGTGCCGCCAGAACAAGGCGTGGCAGGACGAGGGGCTGCCGCCCGCGCGCGTGTCGGTGAACCTGTCGGCGCGCGTGTTCCAGCAGCGCGACATCGCGAAGCTCGTCATGCAGGTGCTCGCCGAAACCGGGCTCGAACCGAAGTACCTCGAACTCGAACTGACCGAGAGCACGATCATGCGCAACGCCGAAGAAGCCGTGTCGATGCTCAACGAACTGCACGCGCTCGGCATCGGTCTTGCCATCGACGACTTCGGCACCGGCTATTCGAGCTTGAGCTACCTGAAGCGCTTCCCGGTGGATCGGCTCAAGATCGACCGCTCGTTCGTGTCGGATATCGGCGTCTCGGGCGACGACGAAACGATCACCTCGGCGATCATTGCGCTCGCGCATTCGCTGAAGCTGCAGGTGATCGCCGAGGGCGTGGAGACGTCCGCGCAACTCGATTTCCTGCGCGAGCGCGAGTGCGACGAAATGCAGGGCTATTACTTCGCGAAGCCGTTGTCGACCGATGCGATTTCGGCGCTGCTGAACGGCGGACTGGTGAAGGAGCTGGAGACGGCCTGAGGCGCCGGCGGCTCAGCCGAGCGCGGGCAGCGGGCGTGGCCGGCGGTTGCTGTCGGTGGCGACGTAGGTCAGGGTGGCTTCGGTGACCTTCACGACTTCCTGGGCGAGGCTCATGCGCTGCGCGTAAACCTCGACCGACACCGTGACCGACGTGTTGCCGGTCTTGATGATATCGGCGTAAAAGCTCAGCAGATCGCCGACGAACACCGGCTGCTTGAACAGGAACGAATTGACCGCAATTGTCGCGACGCGCCCGTTCGCGCGACGGCTTGCCGGGATCGAGCCGGCAATGTCGACCTGGGCCATGATCCAGCCGCCGAACACGTCGCCGTGGATGTTCGCGTCCGCCGGTTGCGGCATCACGCGCAGCGCGCAGGATTTGGACGGAAGTTGCAGAAGATCGGTCATCGGGACATCCTTGGGAAACGTGTTCACGCGTATCGGCGTATGGGCTGGAGCGCCTTGACCGTGGGCCCCGGGCGGGCGGCCGGGGCGTGACGCCCGCGGCCCATGAAAAGCGGCGCCAGCCGGCTTCTGCGACAATGCGAAGATCAGGAATTGTACGGGAAAGCGCCCAGCCCAGCGAAGCGCGAGCCGCCCGAAGCGTCACAGGCAGGATCGGGCGCTGCGGCCGGCTCGCCCGGGTCATGTGCGGTGCGAACCTCACGCGTCGCCGCGCGCTCCGGCAGTTCCACCTATTTCCCCAGCCGACCCCATGCGCCGCTCGCCTTCGTCCGAACCCTCGCCGATTTCCACCCAGCCTCGCAACGACTGGCAGACGATCCTGTCGCTGCTGCCGTACCTCGCCACCTACAAATGGCGCGTCGGCTTCGCGCTGAGCTGTCTGATCGGCGCGAAGGTCGCCAATCTCGGCGTGCCGATCGTGATGAAGCGCATCGTCGACAGCCTCGCGTCCGTGCAGCATCTGACCGCGCTCGGCCGCGCCCAGGACGCGCCCGGCATCGTGCTGCTCGGCGGCGTCGGCCTGCTCGTGGTCGCGTATGCGGTGGTGCGCCTGTCGACCTCGTTTTTCACCGAGCTGCGCGAGATCCTGTTTTCGAAAGTGACCGAAAGCGCGGTGCGCCAGCTTGCGCTGAAGGTGTTCCGCCATCTGCATGCGCTGTCGTTGCGCTTTCATCTCGAACGGCAGACGGGCGGCATGTCGCGCGATATCGAGCGCGGCACGCGCGGCATCACGCAGCTGATTTCCTATTCGCTCTACAGCATCCTGCCGACGCTCGTCGAAGTCGGTCTCGTGCTCGGCTTTTTCGTCGTCAAATACGAGGCCTATTACGCGATCGTCACGTTCGTCGCGCTCGCGGTGTACATCGTGTTCACGGTGAAGGTCACGGAGTGGCGCACGCATTTTCGCCGCACGATGAACGAGCTCGATTCGAAGGCGAATTCGCGCGCGATCGACTCGCTGCTCAACTACGAAACCGTCAAGTACTTCGGCAACGAGGACTGGGAAGCGAATCGTTATGATGAAAACCTCAAGCGCTATCGCGCGGCGGCGATCAAGTCGCAGCGCTCGCTGTCGGCGCTGAACTTCGGGCAGCAGGCGATCATCGGCACGGGGCTCGTGTTCATCCTGTGGCGCGCGACCCAGGGCGTAATGGCCGGGCGCCTTACGCTCGGCGATCTCGTGCTCATCAACACGTTCATGTTGCAGCTCTATATTCCGCTCAATTTTCTCGGTGTCGTGTATCGCGAACTGAAGCAGAGCCTGACCGACATGGACCGCATGTTCTCGCTGCTCGGCGCGCCCCGGGAAGTACCCGACGCGCCCGCGGCGGCGCCGCTCGCCGTGGCCGGCGCGCAGGTGCGCTTCGAGCACGTGAGCTTCGCGTACGAGGCCGCGCGGCCGATTCTGCACGACGTGAGCTTCACGATCGCCGCCGGTACGACGACGGCGGTGGTCGGCCATAGCGGCTCGGGCAAGTCGACGCTCGCGCGCCTGCTGTTCCGCTTCTACGATCTCGACCGCGCGACGGGCGGCGCGATCGTGATCGATGGGCAGGATATTCGCGACGTCACGCAGGATTCGCTGCGCGCGTCGATCGGCATCGTGCCGCAGGACACGGTGCTGTTCAACGATTCGATCTACTACAACATCGCATACGGCCGGCCCTCGGCGACGCGCGACGAAGTGATCGCGGCGGCGCGCGCGGCGCATATCCACGAGTTCATCGAGAGTCTGCCGAAGGGCTATGACACGCCGGTCGGCGAGCGCGGGCTCAAGCTCTCGGGCGGCGAGAAACAGCGCGTCGCGATTGCGCGCACCGTCCTCAAGAATCCGCCGATCCTGCTGTTCGACGAGGCGACGTCCGCGCTCGATTCGCGCTCCGAGCGCGCGATCCAGCACGAGCTCGACCAGATCGCGCGCGAGCGCACCACGCTCATCATCGCGCACCGGCTCTCGACGGTCGTGCACGCGCAGCAGATCATCGTGATGGACAAGGGGCGCATTGTCGAGCGCGGTACGCACGCGGAGTTGCTGCGCGCAAATGGACTCTTCGCGCAGATGTGGGCGTTGCAGCAGCGCGCCGCGCAGACGCCGGACGCGATGGAAGGGGCGGACCTGAAGCAGGGCGAGGTCGGAGCGGACGCCGGCGCGCGGTGATTGCCGGGGCAGCGGGCTCTACTTCGGGCTGGGCTCGCGCGGCGGGCAACTGTGCCCGCCTTCGGTTCCGTGCACCCGCCTGCGGCTCAGTACACCCACCTGCGGCTCAGCGCGCCCGCAGCAGCCGATCGAGCGCTGCCAGTTGTTCCGGGGTCCCGACGTTCTCCCACAAGCCTTCGTACAGCTCGCCGCTCGCGAGCCCGCGCGCGATCGTCTCGCGATAATACGGGCTCAGCGCGCGCCGCGTGCCGAGCGGCAGGGCGCGGAACATGCGCGTGTCGTAGAGCCCGATGCTGCCGAACGTGAGACGCGGCGGCGTATCGAGCGACAGCACGCCATCGGCGAAACCGAAGTCGCCGTTCGGGTGGAACGGCGGGTTCGGCACCATCACCAGATGCATGCCCGGCTCGGGCAGCGCGCGCAGGCGTTCGGCATGCGCGGTAAGCGTCGTGTAATCGAAATCGGCATACACGTCGCCGGCGACCGCGACGAACACTTCGCTCGCGCCCCCGTCTTCGAGCAGCGGCAGCGCATAGGCGATGCCGCCCGCGGTTTCCAGCGCCTCGCCCCCTGGTTCGGCCGAATAGCGCAACTCGATCTGCCAGCGCGAACCGTCGCCGAGCGCGGCTTCGAGCTGTGCGCCGAGCCACGCGTGATTGATGACGATCGTCTCGATGCCGGCCCGCGCGAGGCGCTCGATCTGCCATACGATCAAGGGCTTGCCGCCCGCTTCGAGCAGGGGCTTCGGACACGCGTCGGTCAACGGGCGCATGCGCTCGCCGCGGCCCGCGGCGAAAATCATCGCTTTCTTCACGGAGAGGCTCATCGCTCAGAAGGTGTAGCCGACTTCCTGCGCGCGGCCTTCGAGGTCGTCGAGCAGTTTCGCGAACGGGCGCAGCGGCGCGTAACGTTCCGCCACCTTGCGTGCATAGCCGATGAAGCGCGGCAGGTCGTTCATGTAATGCGCCTTGCCGTCGCGGTAGTGGATCCGGCAGAAGAGGCCCAGCACCTTGATGTGGCGTTGCAGCCCCATCCATTCGAGCTGGCGGTAGAACTCGCCGAAATCGGCATCGACGGGCAGGCCGGCTTTTTTGGCGCGCTCCCAGTAGTACGCGAAGCAGTCGAGTTCGAACTCTTCGTCCCAGCTGAGGAAGGCGTCGCGCAGCAGCGATACCACGTCGTAGGTGAGCGGGCCGTACACGGCGTCCTGGAAGTCGAGCACGCCGGGATTGGGCTCGGCGATCATCAGATTGCGCGGCATGAAATCGCGCAGCATGAAGCCTTGCGGCTGCGCGCGCGCGCTCGCGATCAGCAGCGCGAACGTGCGATCGAGCAGCGCGCGCGTCGCGGCGTCGACCTCGCGGCCGAGGTGCCGGCCGATGAACCACTCGGGCATGAGCTCCATCTCGCGGCGCAGGAACGCTTCGTCGAACGGCGGCAGCACGTCTTCGCGCGAGCTCAGTTGCCAGCGGATCAGCGCGTCGAGCGCGTCGCGCATCAGCGCGCGGGCCGCGCGCGCGTCGCCGCTCGTCTGCGCCCCGGTCAGCGCGCCGAGGTACGAGGCGGTGCCGAGGTCGGTGACGAGCATGAAGCCCGCGTCGAAATCGACTTCGAGCACGCGCGGCACGTGCACGCCGGCCGCGTCGAGCAACTGCGCGATCTGCGCGAACTCGCGGCATTTTTCGGGCGGCGGGGCGTCGACGGCGATCAGCGTGGCCGCGCCGTTGCCTTGCGCCGCCTTGCCGGCGAGCCGGAAATAGCGCCGGAAACTGGCGTCGGACGAAGCGGGAACGAGGCTGTCGGGCTCGAGCGCATGGCGTGCCGCGTGGCTTTGCAGCCAGGCTTTGAGCAGGGGGAGACGGGAGTCGGTGAGGTCTGGGTTCGAAGGCGGCGTCATGAAAAGCGGCGGCAAATTCTGGGGGGCAACGTCTTGCCATATAATACCCCACGACTTTTTTGACGCGACTCGCACGCCCGCTTGCGCGTGTTTCGTTCCACCGCCCGCCCTATCGTTCGGCAACCTGTAAATCCTGACGTGCAGCCGACTGTCACGGTCGCGGTGTGCAGGCGGTGGATCGCGATGACGCAAGCGTTGGCACGGGCCGATTGCCAAACGATACATGCCGCCTAGACAGCTTTCCAAAATCAATTCCTCCTGTGCAGTCATGCCGCGCAAAAGGCGGCTCGTCGCGGCGTTGATCGCCGTTCCGGGCCTCATGCCCGCGCTGGCGCACGCCCAGCTGGCGGGGGAAGCTGCGCAGCCGCAGGCGATCGATCCGCCGTGGGGCATGCAGCTTGCTCCGCAGCTCGAAGAGCATCCGCTGCAGACGGGCCAGCGGCCCGCCACCTTCGTGCTCGGCGACCAGGCGAGCGGCACGATCGACCAGGATCTGGCGGCCAAGGGCTCGGCCGAAGTGCGCCACAACACGGCCGTCATCAAGGCCGACGCGCTGCACTACGATCAGGACACGGACATGGCCGACGCCTACGGCAATGTCCACGTGGTCAACACCGGCAACACCTTCATCGGGCCCGAGGCGCATCTGCGCGTCGATTCGACCGAAGGCTTCATGAACGCGCCGAAGTACCACTTCAACATGACGGGCGGCTCGGGCAGCGCGCAGCGCGTCGACCTGCTCGACGCCGAGCGCTCGGTGTTCACGAAGGGCACCTACACGGCCTGCTCGTGCACGGACAATCCGGCCTGGTACATCAAGGGCAGCGAGTTCGATTTCGATACCGGCGCGGACGAAGGCGTCGCCTACAACAGCGTGCTGTTCTTCCAGGGCGTGCCGGTGTTCGCCTCGCCGTGGCTGTCGTTCCCGCTCTCGGGCGACCGGCGCAGCGGCCTGCTGCCGCCCACGTTCTCGCTGAGTTCGTCGAACGGCTTCGAACTGTCGGTGCCGTATTACTTCAACATCGCGCCGAATCGCGACCTGACGCTCACGCCGCGCCTGATCTCGAAGCGCGGTGTGCAACTGCAGAGCACGTTCCGCTATCTGTCGCCGACGTACTCCGGCTCGATCACGGGCGAGTTCCTGCCTGACGATCACCTGACGAAGACCAACCGCTACGCGCTGTACATCCAGCACAACCAGAACTTCGGCAACGGGTTCGGCGGCTACATCTACTACAACAAGGTTTCGGACAACACGTATCCGGAAGACCTGTCGTCGTCGGTCAACCAGTTCATGAACGGCACCCAGCTCCTGTACCAGCAGGAAGCCGGGTTGACCTACAACAACGGACCGTGGTCCGTGCTCGCGCGCGAGCAGCACTGGCAGACGCTGCAGCCGTCGGTCGCGCCGTACGGCCGCGAGCCGCAGTTGAACGTGAAGTACGCGAAGTACAACGTCGGCGGCTTCGACTTCGGCGCCGAGGCCGACTACACGAACTTCCGCATTACGACGGCCGACGTGACCGAAGGCCAGCGGGTGCTGTTCAACCCGTACCTGTCGTATTCGGTGGTGGGGCCGGGCTACTTCGTCACGCCGAAGATCCAGTGGCACTTCGCGTCGTATAACCTGAACAATATCGGCACCGACCTGTCGGGCGTGTCGAATGCGCAGAAGAATTTCACCGAGTCGATCCCGACCTTCACGTTCGACACCGGGCTGACGTTCGAGCGCTCGGTGCGCGTGTTCGGGCAGGACTACATCCAGACGCTGGAACCGCGCCTGTACTACGTGTACACGCCGTACCGCAACCAGGACAACGCGCCGCTCTTCGACACCGCCGACTCCGACTTCGGCCTCGCGGAAATCTTCACGCCGAACACCTTCGTCGGCAACGACCGGATCGCCGACGCGAACCGCCTGACCGTCGGTCTCACCACGCGCTTCATCAACCCGGCCACCGGCGACGAACGCGCGCGCTTCGTGATCGCGCAGCAGTATTACTTCCAGGATCAGCGCGTCACGCTGGAGCCGAGCCAGACCAGCACCGAGGCCACGCACTCGGACCTGATCGCGGGCGCGTCGGTCAAGCTGGGCGCCGGTTTCGCTTCGGAAACTGCGTTCCAATATAATGCCGACAACAATCAGCTCACGAAGACGAGCGTCGGCTTCGGGTTCAGTCCGGCGAGCGGCAAGGTGATCAATGTCGCGTACCGCTACACGCGCGCCAACACCACGCTCGACAACGAGCCGATCAATCAGGTGCTGATTTCGGGCCAGTGGCCTCTGTCGCATCGGGTGTACGGGGTCGGTCGCTTCAATTACGACCTCGGCGGCCACCGGATCGTCGACGGCCTGATCGGCCTGCAATACGACGCGGACTGCTGGACGCTCGGCGCCGGTATCCAGCGCTATGCGAACGGCCTGAACACCTCGGGGCAGAATCAGTCGAGCACGCGGTTTCTGGCGCAGTTGACGTTCAAGGGGTTGTCGAGCGTCGACAACGGGCTGATGACCGCGTTCCGCACCAGCGTGGCCGGTTACACGCCGTTGCCGCCGCCGCCGCCGCCGGAGTCGAGGTTCACCAACTACGAATGACGGTCGCCCGGTCATTCATGGCTTGCGAAAAGACGGGCGAAGCGCCCGACATCATTGGAGTATCTGTGGCAATCATGAAACAGCTTCGCTTGGCAACGCTCGCGGCGGCTCTCGTCGCCGTGGCGTCTTTCCTTCCGGTTGCGCCGGCGCAGGCGCAGGCGTTGAGCGACAGTGGCGGCCAGACGGTCGACACGATCGCCGCGGTGGTCAACAACGGCGTCATCACGCAGCGTGAGCTCGACGAACGCATGGGCCTCATCACGCGCCGGCTGAACCAGCAGAACGCGCCGGTTCCGCCGATGGACCAGTTGCGCCAGCAGGTGCTCACGCAGATGGTGCTGGAGCGCATCCAGCTGCAGAAAGCCAAGGAAGACGGCATCACCGTCGACGACGCGGCCGTGCAGCACACGCTCGAACGTCTCGCGCAGGCCAACAACATGACGCTCGCGGTGTATCGCGCGCGCATCGAGTCGGAAGGCGTGCCCTGGACCACCTTCATGAGCGACGCGCGCACCGAGCTGACGCTCTCGCGTCTGCGCGAAAAGGAAGTGGACAGCAAGATCACGGTGACGGACGCCGAGGTCGTGAACTACATCGCGAGCCAGCGCGGTCCGAACGCCGGGCAGACGAACGATCTGCACATCCAGCACATTTTCCTGAAGGCGCCGCTGAACGCGTCGGAGACCGACATCGAAGCGGCGCAGAAGAAGGCTGACGCGCTGCTCGCCGAAGCGAAGGGCGGCGCGAACTTCGAAAAGCTCGCGAAGGCCAATTCGCAGGCGCCGGATGCGGCGAAGAACGGCGGCGACCTCGGTTTCCTCGCGCCGTCGAAGCTGCCGCCCGAGTTCGTCACGGCCGCGGCAACGCTGCGCCCGGGCGAGGTCGACCCGCAGGTGATCCGCACCAACGACGGCTTCGAGATCGTGCGCCTCGTCGAGCGCCGCGCCGGCCAGGGCACCACGGCGGACGCGCCGAAGCTCGTGCAGACGCACGTGCGCCACATCCTGCTGCGCGTCGGCGACGGCATCTCGGAGCCGCAGGCGCGCGAGAAGCTGCTCGACATCCGCAACCAGATCGTCGCGGGCGGCGACTTCGCGAAGTTCGCGCGCACCTACTCGCAGGACGGTTCCGCCTCGCAGGGCGGCGACCTCGGCTGGATCAGCCCGGGCGAGACGGTGCCGGAATTCGAGCGCGCGATGAACTCGCTGCAGGACGGCCAGATCAGCGAGCCGGTGCGCAGCGAATACGGCTACCACCTGATCCAGGTGCTGGGCCGCCGCGATGCGGAAGGCTCGGTCTCGCAGCAGATGGATCTCGCGCGCCAGGCGATCGGCCAGCGCAAGGCGGAACAGGCCTACGCCGACTGGCTGCGCGAATTGCGCGACACGGCTTACGTGGAAGTGAAACCGGTCATGTCGAGCGCGCAGTAAGCGAGGTCGTCACCATGACAGGCGTCGCCCAGTCTGCCCAACTCCCGCTGCAGATCGCGATCACGACCGGCGAGCCCGCCGGCGTCGGTCCCGAACTGACCGCGCAGGCGTTGGCCGGGGCGGCGGCGCACTGGCCCGGCGCGCAGTTCACGGTGCTCGGCGACGCGCCCTTGCTCGCCGAACGCGCGCGCGCCGTCGGCGTCGACTGGGCCGCGCTGCTCGCCGACGGCCAGCGCGTGCGCGTCGAACACCGCGCGCTCGGCGCGCCGTCGCAGGCGGGCAAGCTCGACGCCGCGAACGGCCGCTACGTGCTCGATCTGCTCGATACCGCGATCGACGGCGCCGTGGCCGGCCGGTTCGACGCGATCGTCACTGCGCCGCTGCAAAAGAGCACGATCAACGATGCCGGCGTGCCGTTCACGGGCCATACCGAATACCTCGCCGAGCGCACCCATACGCCACGTGTCGTCATGATGCTCGCGGGCACCGGCAAGCGGCCACTGCGCGTCGCGCTCGCGACCACGCATCTGCCGCTGAAAGACGTTTCCGCGGCGTTGTCGATCGACAGCCTCGCCGAGACGCTGCATATCATCGACCGCGACTTGCGCCAGCACTTCGGCCTGCCCGCGCCGCGCATCCTCGTGACGGGGCTGAACCCGCATGCGGGCGAAAACGGCTACCTGGGCCGCGAGGAGATCGACGTCATCACGCCGGCGCTGCAACATGCGAACGCGCAGGGCATCGACGCGCGCGGTCCCTATCCGGCCGACACGCTGTTCCAGCCGCGCTATCTCGAAGAGGCCGACTGCGTGCTCGCGATGTTCCACGACCAGGGCCTGCCGGTCCTGAAGTTCGCGACGTTCGGCGAGGGCATCAACGTCACGCTCGGCTTGCCGATCATTCGCACCTCGGTCGATCACGGCACCGCGCTCGATCTCGCCGGCACCGGCCGCGCCGATGCGGGCAGCCTGATGGCCGCGATCGACACGGCGGTGTCGATGGCGCGGCATCGTCGCACGGCCTGAGGCGGCCGCCGCGCGAGTGGCCCGAATGAGCGGCTCGAATGAGCGGCTCAAGTACGCGGCACAATCCTTTTCTCAAGCAGTTTTCTTTCTGGCGTTTCTTCGATGTCCACCAGCAGACAGCAACAAGGCCGGCACCAGGGCCATCTCGCGCGCAAACGTTTCGGTCAGAACTTCCTGGTCGACATGGGCGTGATCGATTCGATCGTCGACGTGATCCGGCCGCAGCGCGGCGAGCGCATGGTCGAAATCGGGCCGGGGCTCGGCGCGCTGACCGGACCGCTGATCGAGCGGCTCGCGACGCCCGAGGCGCCGCTGCATGCGGTCGAACTCGACCGCGACCTGATCGGCCGTCTGAAAACGAAATTCGGCAATCTGCTCGAACTGCATGCGGGCGACGCGCTCGCGTTCGATTTCGGCTCGCTCGCCGCGCCGGGCGAGAAGGCGTCGCTGCGGATCGTCGGCAACTTGCCGTACAACATTTCGAGCCCGCTGCTGTTTCATCTGGCGACGTTCGCGGAGCGTGTGATCGACCAGCACTTCATGCTGCAGAACGAAGTGGTCGAGCGCATGGTCGCGGAGCCCGGCACCAAGGCGTTCAGCCGCCTCTCGGTGATGCTGCAGTACCGCTACGTGATCGACAAGCAGCTCGACGTGCCGCCCGAGGCGTTCCAGCCGCCGCCGAAGGTCGATTCGGCGATCGTGCGGATGATTCCGTACGAGCCGCACGAGCTGCCGGTGGTCGACGCAAACGTGCTCGGCGAAGTCGTGACGGCCGCGTTTTCGCAGCGTCGCAAGATGCTGCGCAATACGCTTTCCGCGCTGCGCGACCGTGTCGATTTCGAGGCGCTCGGCTTCGATCTGCAACGCCGCGCCGAAGACGTGCCGGTGGCCGAATATGTGAGCGTCGCGCAGGCGCTGGCGGCGAATTCGAAGGGCGCACCGCAATAAGCGGCGCGTGCGCCGTCGTCGTGAGATCGCGAGATGAGCGGCGGCGTGCCTAGGCCTTGCCGGGCTTTGCCTGTGCCGGTGCGTTGACGAGCGCGATGCCGGCCAGCACGAGCAGCGCGGCGCTCAGAAAGCGCGCGCTGAACGATTCGCCGAGCAGCAGCACGCCGAAGGTCACGCCGAACAGCGGCGTGAGAAACGAAAACACCGAGAGTCGCGACGCGATATAGCGCGTGAGCAGCCAGAACCACAACAGATAGCTGACGAATGCGACGACCACCGCCTGATAGGCGAGGCTCGCCAGCGCGAGCGGCGTGACGGTGTCCACGCGCATCTGACCGAGCCCGAGCGCCAGCGCGAGCAATACCACCGCCGATACCGCTAGCTGATAGAACAGCGTCTTGCTCGCGCTCATATGCGCGAGCCGCGAGCCGCGCACGACGACGGTCGTCGCGGCCCATGCGATGCCGGCGAGCACGCCGAGTGCGTCGCCGGCCGCGCCCGCAAGCGTCGAGCCGTGAGCCGCGCTGGTGTGCAGGAAGCCGTCGGCGAAGGCGAGCGCCATGCCCGCGAACGCGATGATGATGCCGAGCCACTGGATGCGCCGCATCCGTTCGCCCTCGACGAACCAGTGCAGACCGAGCGCGGTGAAGCACGGCGCGGTGTAGAGAAACACCGCCATGCGCGACGCGCTCGTGAGCGTCAGCCCAAGAAAGATGCAGATGAACTCGGCCGCGAACAGCACGCCCGCGAGCAGGCCTGCGCCGAGCGTGCCGTCGTCGCGAAAGAGCGGCGTGCCGCGCGAGCGCGCCCATGCCCACACGAGCACCGCCGCAATCGCCGAGCGCAGCCCCGCCTGGAAGACGGGCGGCAGCGCCGCGTTGGTGCTCTTGATCGCGACCTGCTGGAGTCCCCAGATCGCGCAGAGCCCGATCATCAGCAGGATCGCGAAGCTATCCGGGGCGCGGCGCGCGGGCAAGGCGGTCGTGGTGCTCATGGACGATGGGGTGACGAGAACGTTGTGATTCCGATACCGGGCCCAGGCAAGCGCGGGTCTCAGTCGACGCGGCCCTTCTTCTGGATCAGTTCGATCTTGTAGCCGTCCGGGTCGGCCACGAAGGCGATGACCGTCGTGCCGTGTTTCATCGGACCGGCTTCGCGAGTCACGACACCGCCGCGCTTCTTCACTTCTTCGCATGCGGCATAGGCGTCGTCCACTTCGAGAGCGATATGGCCGTAGCCGGTTCCGAGGTCGTATTGATCGGTGTCCCAGTTGTGCGTCAGCTCGATCGCCGCGGCTTCGGATTCGTCCTCGTAGCCGACGAATGCCAGCGTGAATTTTCCGTCCGGGAAGTCGCTCTTGCGGAGCAGGCGCATGCCGAGAACTTCGGTGTAGAAACGGATGGAAGCGTCCAGATTGCCGACTCGCAGCATGGTATGCAAGATTCGCATGGGTAATCCTTTGAAGGTGGGGCGGTAAATGTCTGGTTGAGTGACGGCAATTGTAAATGATTGCCTCATAGCCTGAATTCGACGCCGCGCGGGCGATGCGGCCTGAGCGGGAGGCACGTCGGCGGGTGCGGCTCGCTCGGGAGCGGGCACGAAGACCGCCGCGACCGGCATGCTGCAAATGCCGCGGCGCATCGAGGCGGCAAATCGAGGCGATGCCTCAAAGCGTCGGCAACAACTCCGGCGGATGCGACTTCAGTGTCTGCCGCGCCTCGCGAAATTCCGGAAAGATCGATTCGACGGTTTGCCAGAAGCGCGGACTGTGATTCATCTCGCGCAGATGCGCGAGTTCGTGCGCGACGACGTAATCGATGATGGACAGCGGAAAGTGAATGAGCCGCCAGTTCAGGCGAATCTTGCCGTCGCTCGAACAACTGCCCCAGCGCGTCGCCGCCGACGACAACGCATACGCGCGATAGTTGACGCCGAGCTTCTGCGCGTAAATCGCGAGGCGCTCGCCGAACAGCCGCTTCGCTTCGCCTTGCAGCCAGCCCTGCACGCGGTCCTTGATCTGCTGCGGATCGGCCTGCAACGGCAGCGGCAATTGCAGCGCGGCATGCTCGGCGCTGAACGCGAGCGTGCCGTGCGGCGCGCCGAGCGTGACGCGCACCGGCTGACCGAGGTACGGCACTTCAGCGCCATCTTTCCAGTCGATCTTCGGCAAGGCGCGCTGTTCGACACGCGTTTGCCATTCGATCAGCTTCGTGAAAATCCAGCGCTGCTTTTCGGTGATCGCGGTTTCGATATCGGCGAGCGTGACCCAGCGCGGCGCGGTGATCGTGAGACCGGTGCTGTCGATCGCAAAGCCGATCGAGCGGCGCGCCGAACGCTTGAGCACGTAGTGCAGCGTGCGCGAACCGATGACGAGACTGCGCAGCTTGCTGCCGTCCGGCGCGAGCGGCACGGCGGGCGGCATGACCGGTGCCGGATTCGATGAACCCGGCGCGGCAGGTGAAGGGGACGACGACATCGACCCCGGCTCGGCGAAGAGCGGGAGATCGAGCTGGCGGTTTTCGAGCGCCGCAGCGGACGGCGGCGTGGGAGACTTCTGCATCGGCTTCGCTTCGCGCAATACGCCTTCGGGCTTCGAGGGCGTGGCGCGTCAGATGGGGGCGGCGGCGGAGTCGCTGGCCGCCGCGCTATAGGCCGAGGGATCGATGCGGCGCATTTCGGCTTCGATCCACTGTTCGACGCGCGTGTTCACTTCGTCGGGCGTGAGCCCCGTCGTGTCGATCGGCTTGCCGATCGACACCGTGACTATACCCGGATATTTCGTAAACGAGTTGCGCGGCCACACGCGTCCCGCGTTGTGCGCGATCGGCACGACCGGCGCGCCGGTCGCGATCGCGAAGCGCGCGCCGCCGGTCTTGTACTTGCCCTGCTTGCCGGTCGGCGTGCGCGTGCCTTCCGGAAACATGATGACCCACGCGCCTTCGGCCATGCGCGCCTTGCCCTGCTTCGTGACCGATTCGAACGCGTACTTGCCTTCCTTGCGGTTGATGTGAACCATCTTCAGCATGCCGAGCGCCCAGCCGAAGAACGGCACGTACAGCAGTTCGCGCTTGAATACATAGCACAGCGGGCGCGGCATGATCGCCGGAAACGCGAGCGTTTCCCACGCCGACTGATGCTTCGACAGCAGCACGGCCGGACCGTCGGGCAGATTCTCGAAACCTTCGATGCGATAGCGGATGCCGTTCAGGTAGCGCACCGTCCACAGCGTGAGGCGGCACCAGCCGGCTGCCATCCAGTAGCGGTTTTCCGCGCGCAGGAACGGAAACGCGATGAAGCACGCGGTCGCATACGGCACCGTGACCAGCACGAAATAGATCAGCAGCAGCAGGGAACGGAGGAAGCGCATCGGCGTGGTCGGTGAAGGTTGGAAACGCGCGGTGCGCGCGTTATTCCTGAGCGTCGGCGAGAAAGTCGAGCGCGAACGCGCGCAGGTCGTCGTGCACGAGCGTGCCGTCGGGCAGGCCGCCGGCCGCGAGCGTCTTGCGGCCCTTGCCGCTCAGCACGAGATGGGTCGGATGACCGAGCGCCGCGCCCGCCTGCAGATCGCGCAGCGAATCGCCCACGACATGCGTTTGTGCCGGATCGATTTCGAAGCGTTCGGCGATCATCTTCAGCATGCCGGGCTTCGGCTTGCGGCATTCGCAATGATCTTCCGCCGTGTGCGGGCAGAAGAACACCGCGTCGATGCGCGCGCCGACGGCCGCGGCCATGCGATGCATCTTCAGATGCATCGCGTTCAACGCGTCCATGTCGAACAGACCGCGGCCGATGCCCGACTGGTTCGTCGCGACCGCAACGCGATAGCCCGCCTGGTTCAGGCGCGCGATCGCTTCGAGCGCGCCGGGCAGCGCGATCCATTCGTCGGGCGACTTGATGAACGCGTCGGAGTCGACGTTGATCACGCCGTCGCGGTCGAGGATCACCACTTTCTTGTTCGGCATGGCGCGGTACTCAGGCGGCGAGTCGGGAAATGTCGGCGACGCAGTTCATCTGCTGATGCAACGCGCCGAGCAAGGCCAGGCGATTGGCACGCAGCGCCGGGTCGTCGGCGTTGACCATCACGTCGTTGAAGAACGTGTCGACCGGTTCGCGCAGCGCGGCGAGCGCGGTGAGCGCGCCGGTGTACTCGCGCGCGGCCAGTTGCGACTGCACGCGCGGCGCGACCTGTTCGAGCTGCGCGTGCAGCGCTTTTTCCGCCGCCTCGGTAAGCAGCGCCGGCTGCACGCCGCCGTTCGCCGCGCCGTCCGACTTCTTCAGGATGTTCGAGATGCGTTTGTTGGCCGCCGCGAGCGATGCCGCTTCGGCGAGCGACGCGAATTCGCGCACCGCGTCGAGACGCGCGACGATGTCGTCGAGGCGCGTCGGATTCAGCGCGAGCACCGCGTCGATTTCGCCGGCCGCATAGCCGCGTTCGCGCAGGAGGCCGCGCAGGCGGTCCATGCTGAACTCGTAGATCGCGTCGGTCGAATCGGCGACGTTCGGCACGCCGGCGAATTGCGCATAGGCGGCGCGCAGCAGTTCGACGAAATCGACCGGCAACTGCTTTTCGACCAGGATGCGCAGCACGCCGAGCGCATGACGGCGCAGCGCGAACGGGTCTTTCTCGCCGGTCGGCTGCAGGCCGATGCCCCAGATGCCGACCAGCGTTTCGAGCTTGTCCGCGAGCGCGACGACGGTGCCGGTCGCGGTGGTCGGCAAGGCGTCGCCCGAGAAGCGCGGCTGATAGTGTTCCGAGCAGGCGAGCGCGACCTCTTCCGGCTCGCCGTCGTGGCGCGCGTAGTACGTGCCCATCGTGCCTTGCAGCTCGGGGAATTCGCCGACCATGTCGGTGATGAGGTCGGCCTTGGCGAGACGCGCGGCGCGCTTCGCGAGCGCGACGTCGGCGCCGGTCAGCGCGGCGATCGCGCCGGCCAGCCCTTCGAGGCGCTCGACGCGTTGCAGCGCCGAGCCGAGCTTGTTGTGATAGACGACGTTCGCGAGCAGCGGCACGCGGTCGGCGAGCGGCTTCTTCTTGTCCTGCGTGAAGAAGAACTTCGCGTCGGCGAGGCGCGGACGCACCACGCGCTCGTTGCCTTCGACGATCTCGTCCGGCGTTTCCGTCTCGATGTTCGACACGATCAGGAAGCGCGAGCGCAGCTTGCCGTTCGCATCGGTCAGCGCGAAGTACTTCTGGTTCGTCTGCATCGTGAGGATCAGGCATTCCTGCGGCACCTGCAGGAATTCGTCCTCGAAGCGGCAGGCGTAGACCACCGGCCATTCGACCAGCGCGGTCACTTCGTCGAGCAGCGACTCGGGCATCACGACCTTGTCGTCGCCGGCCTGTTCGAGCAGTTGCGTGCGGATTGCGTTCTTGCGTTTCGCGAAGCTCGCGATCACGCGGCCCCTGTGTTCGAGCGTTTCGGCATACGAATGCGCATGCTGGATCTGCACGAAGCCTTCGGAGAGGAAGCGATGGCCGAGCGTGGTGTCGTCGGCGTCGATGCCGAGCGCGCTGACCGGCACGACTTCTTCGCCGTGCAGCGCGGTCAGACGATGCGCCGGGCGCACGAATTGCACGCTCGAACCGTCCGGGCGCTGATAGGTCATGAACTTCGGAATCGGCAGCTTCCCGAGCGTTTCGTCGAGCGCGGCCTGCAGGCCGTCGACGAGCGTCGCGCCCGGCGCCGCGTAGCGCAGGAAGAACGCCTCGGCCTTGCCGTCCTGGGCACGTTCGAGATCGTTCACCGAGAAGTCGGGGAAGCCGAGCGCGGCGAGTTTCTTGGCGAGCGGCGCGGTGGGCTGGCCGTCTTTATCGAGCGCGACGGAAACCGGCAGCACTTTTTCGCGCACGTGTTTTTCCGGCGCAACGGCGCGCACGTTGTGAAGCATCACCGCGAGGCGGCGCGGCGTCGCATAGCCTTCGAACGACGGTTCGCCGTCGATCAGATCGCGCGCCGCGAGGCGCTGCGCAATGCCTTCGGCGAAAGCGTCGCCGAGACGCGCGAGCGCTTTCGGCGGCAGTTCTTCGGTCAGCAGCTCGACGAGCAGGGTAGCGTGTTGAGATTGAGTCATGGGTTGATATTCTCGTCAGTCCTGATCGATCTTGCGTTCGACTTTCAGCGGCGGCGCCCACGCGGGCATCGCGGCTTCCTGCTCGTCGGTCGTGAGGCCGGGCACGCCGTGCACCGGATTGCCGAGCATCGGGAAGCCGAGCTTTTCGCGCGAGTCGTAGTAGGCCTGCGCGACCAGACGCGACAGCGCGCGAATCCGGCCGATGTAGGCCGCGCGTTCGGTGACCGAGATCGCGCCGCGCGCGTCGAGCAGGTTGAACGTGTGGCCGGCCTTCAGCACGAGTTCATAGGCGGGCAGCGCGAGCTGCGTTTCGATCATGCGCTTCGCTTCCGCTTCGTAGCTGTTGAAGAACGTGAACAGCAGATCGACGTTCGCGTGCTCGAAGTTGTAGGTGGACTGCTCGACTTCGTTCTGGTGATACACGTCGCCATAGCTCAGGCGGCGCAGTTCGGGGCCGTTCGGGCCTTGCTCTTCCCACTCGGTCCAGACGAGGTCGTAGACGTTCTCGACCTTCTGCAGGTACATCGCGAGACGTTCGAGACCGTAGGTGATTTCGCCGAGCACCGGCTTGCAGTCGAGACCGCCGACCTGCTGGAAGTAGGTGAACTGGGTCACTTCCATGCCGTTCAGCCACACTTCCCAGCCGAGCCCCCAGGCGCCGAGCGTGGGGTTTTCCCAGTCGTCCTCGACGAAGCGCACGTCGTTCTGCTTGAGGTCGAAGCCGAGCGCTTCGAGCGAGCCGAGGTACAGGTCGAGGATGTTTTCCGGCGCGGGCTTGAGCACCACCTGGTACTGGTAGTAGTGCTGCAGACGGTTCGGGTTCTCGCCGTAGCGGCCGTCTTTCGGGCGGCGCGACGGTTGCACGTAGGCGGCGCGCCACGGCTCGGGGCCGATCGCGCGCAGGAACGTATGGACGTGGGACGTGCCCGCGCCGACTTCCATGTCGATCGGCTGGAGCAACGCGCAGCCCTGCTTGTCCCAGTAGGACTGCAAGGTCAGGATGATTTGCTGAAACGTGAGCATGAAGTGCCTTTCGGGCAGGGGGCCGTGCCGCGTGCGCCTGAGCGCCCGAGGCGGCCGTGGAGCGAAGTGCTAAACGCGAGATTTTAACGGAAAGGGCGCGGGGCGGCCTGTTTTGCGGGGGCGGACGGGTTGGGGTGCGGTTTTTGGGCGACAGGCGGGGGCGGGCGGCGCGGCCGTCGTTGGGCCGTCACGAAGTGCCTGTCTGAATAAATTTCTCATTTGGGATAAAAATTAGTCCAATTCTGATAGACGCCGGTGCCTGCGCTTTCGATACTGCCGTTTGCACATCACTTCATGCACACATGTTCGAACCATTGCGGGAGCGCATTTTCCGTTTCGCCGGGAACGGACTTTTCAAGCCGAAGGCGCGAGATCGCGGCGGTACCGCAATGGCGGGTGCGGGCAGCCAGATGATTTCGCGCCTGATAACAGGCGTCAGACGGATCGGCATCCGGTTACTGCTTGCAGTCGTCATTGCAGTGCCGGCGAGGGCCAATGACATGCAGGGAACAATGACGAACAGGCAGATGACTTCCGACCAGCAGGCGCAACTGCTGCGCTTCACTGAAGTCGGTTTGAAATGGGCCGCAGGGCAAATCACGTTCGACGACGTAATACAGCGCCTTGGCAAACCTCAATATCAGTCGGAGCAGATAGACCTGATCAAGTATGCGTATTACCAGAACGGTGTTATGTCGATGCATTTCGTTTACGACAAATTGAAACTCGTCGATGGAAAACCCCGCATCGCTTTCGTCGAGATCGAGGTCAGTAACGACGTTCGCACGAACATTCCCTATGAACATTTCGAAAGTCTGGGTCTGCACCGCCTGGTGCGTGGGGAGACAATCGATGGTATTCGTCGGGAAACCCGCCACTTTTTTTCCCCGACAGGCGCGCTCGAAATACCGCAATTCCACGGAAAGAACTACGTCACTTTTGGGTATCGTTTACCGATGCCGCGTGATTCCCTATTCGACGTAACTGCGGGCTTTAGCTACGACGTGAAATGGATCGACGATAGCGGTCCGCCAGCTCTCCACAATATTCGCAAAGCTGAAAACTTACGCGGCCTCGGAATCAGCCGTCATTACCTGACGCCCAAAGAACTGGAACAGCGACGTCAGGCCACGCAATGGAAGTACTGAACGATCAATCTGCGCATCGCGCAGGGTATGTCCGTACTTTCACGCCATTAGCTGCTCCTGACGCGGCAGGCATAAGCGACTTCTGATTCGGCACGGAAAGATCAGACATGACAGCAATGGAAAAAACGCGAAGCCACATTCCAGCCTCGGCACGGTCAATCTCGGTTCAGGTGGGAGCCGATGACATGCAAGATACTGCCATCAACAAGCCAACGACTCCCGCCGGGCACCGCGCTCAGGTCGCCGCCAGCTCCACCTTCGGCGAGAACGAATCGCATTGCGCGATCGGCCAGTACTTCTCGAACAGCGTATAGCGATAGTTGCCGTTGAGCAGGTCGTTCGGTTCGAGATACTTGAGCAGGTCCGACATGAGCCGCACTTCATGCGACGACACGCGCCGCACGATGTGATGCGCGCGCAGTTCCGCCGGGTGGTGCAGCCCCGCCGCCTGGATGATCTCCTGCAAGGCGTGCAGCGTGTTGTGGTGGAAGTTGAACACGCGCTCGGCCTTGTCCGGCACGACGAGCGCGCGCTGGCGCACCGGGTCCTGGGTCGCGACGCCGGTCGGGCAGCGGCCCGTGTGGCAGGTCTGCGCCTGGATGCAGCCGACCGCGAACATGAAGCCGCGTGCCGCGTTGACCCAGTCCGCGCCGATTGCGAGCGTCTTCGCGATGTCGAACGCGGTAATCATCTTGCCGCTCGCGCCGATGCGGATGCGCTGCCGCAAGCCGATGCCGACCAGCGTGTTGTGCACGAGCAGCAGCCCTTCCTGCAGCGGCACGCCGACGTGATCGGTGAATTCGAGCGGTGCCGCGCCGGTGCCGCCTTCCGCGCCATCGACGACGATGAAGTCTGGCAGGATGCCGGTGTCCAGCATCGCCTTGGCGATGCCGAAGAATTCCCACGGATGCCCGATGCACAGCTTGAAGCCGGTCGGCTTGCCGCCCGACAGCGTGCGCAGCCGCTCGACGAATTCGAGCAGTTCGCGCGGCGTCGAGAACTCGGAGTGCGTGGCCGGCGAAATGCAGTCGCGGCCCATCGGCACGCCGCGCGTTTCCGCGATTTCGGGCGTGATCTTGGCGGCCGGCAGCACGCCGCCGTGGCCGGGCTTCGCGCCTTGCGAAAGCTTGATCTCGATCATCTTCACCTGCGGCTCGGCGGCCTGTCTGGCGAATTTCTCGGGGTTGAACGTGCCGTCGTCGTTACGGCATCCAAAGTAACCCGAAGCGATTTCCCAGATGATGTCGCCGCCATGTTCGCGGTGATACTTCGACATCGAGCCTTCGCCGGTGTCGTGCGCGAAGTTGCCTTTCTTCGCGCCGAGGTTCAGCGCCATGATCGCGTTGGCCGACAGCGAGCCGAAGCTCATCGCCGAGACGTTGAAGATCGACATCGAATACGGCTGCGCGCGATCGGGGCCGACGACGATGCGAAAGTCGTGGCCGTCGAGCTTCGTCGGCGCGAGCGAGTGGCTGATCCATTCGTGCGCGACCGCTTTCACGTCGAGTTCGGTGCCGTACGGGCGGCTGTCGACGTCGTTCTTCGCGCGCTGATAGACGATGCTGCGCTGCGCGCGCGAGAACGGTTTTTCGTCGGTATCGTCCTCGACGAAGTACTGCCGGATCTCCGGGCGGATGAACTCGAAGATGAAGCGCATATGGCCCCAGAGCGGGTAGTTGCGCAGGATCGCATGGCGCTGCTGGGTCAGGTCGAACAGGCCGAGCGCGACGAGCGCCGCCGGCACGACGAGCCAGAACCACGACAGGTGATGCGTCGCGGCAAGCGCGGCACATGCGACGAGGAGCGCGACTGCGCACCACATGGCCAGATAGCGTCGAGAAAACATGGAGACTCCGGTACGGTGAAAATCATTGCGGCGGGATCGTGCGCGCGGGTCGCGCGGACGGTATCCGCCGCGAAGGAAAACGGGTGGCCGTGGGTCGGCGTACAGCGGATGTTAGCCCGAAATGTTAGCCCGAAGCGGCCGCGCGCGCCGTGGCGTGCGCAGGGCGTGCAAAGCGCGCGAGCCCGGGGACGCACGAAAAGGCACGAAAAGCGGCGCAGCGCGGGCCGGCGGGCGGCAGCTTACGGTCGCACGCGAAGGTGAAGCTCGTGTGAATCGGGCGCGCGAGGTGAAGGGATAGGATGAGGCGAGCGCAGCGGCTGCGGCGGACATGGCGGCCACGGCCGGGGGGCCGGGGCGGCGGGACGTATCAGGCGCGGCGGGGGGCCAGGGCAGCGGGGCATATCAGGCGCGGTGCGGCGGGGAGCCGGAACCACGCAACACGCCGTTCCCGCCACCCACGCCGCTTTGCCTCGCTCAATGTCCGCCGAGCAGCGCCGCTTTTTGCAGTGTGCCCTGCGGCTTTTTCCGCGCGCGCGCTTTCGGCTGCTTGGGCGGCTGGGCTTGCGGCAGTTCCGCCGGCTGGCCGGTCATTGCCTGTTCGATGATGCCGCCGCCGAGGCACACGTCGCCGTCGTAGAGCACCGCCGATTGTCCCGGCGTGACGGCCCATTGCGCGGCCTCGAAGGTCAGCTCGAAGAGGCCGTTGCCGGCCGCGCCGCCCTTGGCGCTGCCGAACGTGCAGGCCGCGTCGGCTTGCCGGTAGCGCGTTTTCGCGCCGCACACGAAGCCTTCGGGCGGCGGCTCGCCTGCGACCCAGCTCGTATTGCCGGCCGACAGCGTGTGGCACAGCAGCCACGGATGCTCGTGGCCCTGCGCGACGAACAGCGTATTCGAGGCAATGTCCTTGGCCGCGGCGAACCACGGATCGCCGTTGCCGTCCTTGCTGCCACCGAGGCCGATGCCCTTGCGCTGGCCGAACGTGTAGAACGCGAGGCCGATGTGTTCGCCGACCACCTTGCCGTCGGTCGTCATCATCGGGCCGGGCTGGGTCGGCAGATAGCGGTTCAGGAAATCGCGGAACGGCCGTTCGCCGATGAAACAGATGCCGGTCGAGTCCTTCTTCTTCGCGTTCGGCAGGCCGATCTGTGCGGCGATCTCGCGTACCTTCGTCTTCGGCATTTCGCCGAGCGGAAACAGCGTCTTCGACAGTTGCGCCTGGTTCAGCCGGTGCAGGAAGTACGACTGGTCTTTCGTATGATCCAACGCCTTCAGCAGTTCGAAGCGGCCGTCGCGCTCGTGGTTCTGGCGCACGCGCGCGTAGTGGCCGGTCGCGATGGTTTCCGCGCCGAGCGACATCGCGTGATCGAGAAAGGCCTTGAACTTGATTTCGGCGTTGCACAGCACGTCCGGGTTCGGCGTGCGGCCGGCCGAGTATTCGCGCAGGAATTCGGCGAACACGCGGTCCTTGTATTCGGCCGCGAAGTTGACCGCTTCGACGTCGATGCCGATCAGGTCCGCCACCGACACCACGTCGATCCAGTCCTGGCGGGTCGAGCAGTATTCGCTGTCGTCGTCGTCTTCCCAGTTCTTCATGAACAGGCCGACCACGTCGTAGCCCTGTTCCTTCAGCAGCCACGCGGTGACCGACGAATCGACGCCGCCCGACATGCCTACTACGACTTTGCGCTTGCTCATAAGGTGCTCATTGGGTGCTGCATGACTGCATGGATCGTGAAATGGCCGCTCGTGACGGCTGCTGCAACGGTTGCCGGGCGGTTGGCCGCGGCGCTTATCTGGCGCTTATCTCTGGCGCTTATCTTTTCGGCCCGACCGAATGCGTGTGCACGAAGTCGAGCGGGAAACGCCGGCCGGCCAGGTAATCGTCGACGCATTGCATGACGAGCGGCGTGCGGTGCCGCTCGGGGCAGGCACGTAACTCGTCGGCGCTCATCCACAGCGTGCGGACGATGTCGGGATCGAGCGCGCGCGCCGGGTCCGGTGCGCCGCCCGCGCCGCAATAGGTGAAGCGCAGGTACGTGATGCCCTCGCGCTCCGGCCGCTCGAAGTGGGTCATGTACATGCCGACTAGCGCTTCAGGCGCGAACGGATGGGCGGTTTCCTCGAGCGTTTCGCGGATCACCGCGTCCAGCAGCGTTTCGCCCGCTTCCAGATGGCCGGCGGGCTGGTTCAGGCGCAGGCCGGCGGCGGTGTGCTCCTCGACCAGCAGGAAGCGCCCGTCACGCTCGACGATCGCCGCGACGGTCACGTGCGGCAGCCAGGTTTCCGGTTTCATGGATGCGCATTTTACCGGTTATGGGCATGGGCTGCCGGGCGTCGGCGCGGGCGCGGCCGGGGTAGCCGGCGCGGCTTGCGTGGCCGTATGGCCGCGCGGCCGGAGGATGGGAGTGCGGATAAGCCAGGGATTGGCGAGGAATAGGCGAGGCATCAGCCGGGAATAAGCAACGAATAAGCAACGAATAAGCACGCCCGTCCGGAATCGCCCAGCCACATTGCCGTGCCCCCCGCATTGACCCCGATTTTTGCACCGCGGCGGTTTCGGTTAAAGTGGGACCTTCGTTAGCCGTTGCATCTGCAAGCCGGCGTGCCTCGTCGGCCGATCCGTCGTCAAACAGGAAGTCGAGGAGGAACAACGATGCACATCGGAGTGCCAGCCGAGACGCGCGCGCATGAAACCCGCGTTGCCGCGACGCCCGAAACGGTCAAGAAATACGTGGCGCAGGGCCACCGCGTCACGCTCCAGAGCGGCGCCGGGGCCGGCGCGAGCTTTCCCGACGAGGCCTATACGGCCGTGGGCGCGGAAATCGTCGATGCGGCCACCGCGTTCGGCGCCGATCTCGTCCTCAAGGTCCAGTCCCCCACCGACACCGAACTGCCGCTCCTGAAGCGCGGCGCGACGCTCGTCGGCATGCTCGATCCGTTCAACGCCGACAACGCCCAGAAGCTCGCCGCCGCCGGCCTCACCGCGTTCGCGCTCGAAGCCGCGCCGCGCACGACGCGCGCGCAGAGCCTCGACGTGCTGTCGTCGCAGGCGAACATCGCCGGCTACAAGGCGGTGCTGCTCGCGGCGACGCTCTATCCGCGTTTCATGCCGATGCTGATGACGGCCGCCGGCACCGTAAAGGCCGCGCGCGTGCTGATTCTCGGCGCGGGCGTGGCCGGCTTGCAGGCCATCGCGACCGCGAAGCGCCTCGGCGCCGTGCTCGAAGCCTCCGACGTGCGGCCGGCCGTGAAGGAGCAGATCGAATCACTCGGCGCGAAGTTTCTCGACGTGCCCTACGAAACCGACGAGGAGCGCGAGGCCGCGCAGGGCGTCGGCGGCTACGCGCGGCCGATGCCGCCGTCGTGGCTCGCGCGCCAGGCGGCGCTCGTGCATGAGCGCGCGAAGCAGGCCGACGTGGTGATCTCGACCGCGCTGATTCCGGGCCGTCCCGCGCCGACGCTGCTGTCGGTCGACACCGTGCAGGCGATGAAGCCGGGCTCGGTCATCGTCGATCTGGCGGCCGGGCGCGGTGCGGAATACGAGGGCCGGCGCGGCGGCAACTGCCCGCTGACCGAGGCGGACCAGGTGGTCGTCAAGCACGGCGTGCAGATCGTCGGCTATACGAACCTGCCGGCGATGGTGCCCGCCGATGCGTCGTCGCTGTACGCGCGCAACCTGCTCGACTTCCTGAAGCTGATCGTCACCAAGGAAGGCGCGTTGAACATCGATCTCGCGGACGACATCGTCGCGGCCAC
This sequence comes from Paraburkholderia sp. Cy-641, assembly GCF_011752945.1. Taxonomy (NCBI): domain Bacteria; kingdom Pseudomonadati; phylum Pseudomonadota; class Betaproteobacteria; order Burkholderiales; family Burkholderiaceae; genus Paraburkholderia; species Paraburkholderia sp. Cy-641. The sequence continues at coordinate 7,336 of NZ_VWWM01000050.1, read as the reverse complement.
GCTGCTGGCGCGCGACGGTCAGGTCACGCGCAAGTAACGGGAGAGCGGCGATGGAAGTCATCAATCACACCGTGATCAATCTGATCATCTTCGTGCTGGCGATCTACGTCGGCTATCACGTGGTCTGGAATGTCACGCCCGCGCTGCATACGCCGCTGATGGCCGTGACCAATGCGATCTCGGCGATCGTGATCGTCGGCGCGATGCTCGCGGCGGGCCTGACGGTCGGCGGCGCGGGCAAGTTCTTCGGCACGATCGCGGTCGCGCTCGCGGCCGTCAACGTGTTCGGCGGCTTTCTCGTCACGCGGAGAATGCTCGAGATGTTCAAGAAGAAAGAGCCGAAGAAACTTCCCGCTGGCGGCAAGGAGGGTGCGTAAATGAGCCTGAACGTCGTCACGCTGCTGTATCTGGTCGCGTCGGTCTGCTTCATCCAGGCGCTCAAGGGGCTGTCCAATCCGAAGACCGCGCGCGTCGGCAATACCTTCGGCATGGTCGGCATGGCGATCGCGATTCTCACGACCATCGCGCTGATCTCGAAAGAGGCCGCCGCGCTCGGCTCCAATCTCGGCCTCGGGCTTGGCCTGCTGCTGGGCGGGCTGGTGGTCGGCGGCGCGATCGGCGCGTTCGTCGCCGCGCGCGTCGAGATGACGAAGATGCCCGAACTCGTCGCGGCCATGCACTCGCTGATCGGTCTAGCCGCGGTGTGCATCGCGTATGCGGTCGTCTCCGAGCCCGCCGCGTTCGGCCTCGTCGATCCCGACAATCCAATCCCGGGCTTCCTGCCGTACGGCAATCGTATCGAGCTGTTCATCGGCACGTTCGTCGGCGCGATCACGTTCTCGGGCTCGGTGATCGCGTTCGGCAAGCTGTCGGGCAAGTACAAGTTCCGGCTCTTCCAGGGCGCGCCGGTCGTGTACGCGGGCCAGCATCTGATCAACCTGATGCTCGCGCTCGCGATGATCGGCTTCGGCATCCTCTTCTTCCTCACGCAATCGTGGCTGCCGTTCATCATCATGACGGTCATTGCGTTCGTGCTCGGTGTGCTCATCATCATTCCGATCGGCGGCGCGGACATGCCGGTCGTCGTGTCGATGCTGAACTCGTACTCGGGTTGGGCGGCGGCCGGCATCGGCTTCTCGCTGAACAATCCGATGCTGATCATCGCGGGCTCGCTCGTGGGTTCGTCGGGGGCGATCCTGTCGTACATCATGTGCAAGGCGATGAACCGCTCGTTCTTCAACGTGATTCTCGGCGGCTTCGGCAACGAGGCGGGCGCGGCGACGGGCGGTGCGACGGAGCAGCGTCCGGTGAAATCCGGTTCGGCCGACGATGCCTCGTTCATGCTCGGCAATGCCGAAACCGTCGTGATCGTGCCGGGCTACGGGCTGGCCGTGGCGCGCGCGCAGCATGCGTTGAAGGAGTTGACCGACAAGCTCGTCGAGAAGGGCATCGAGGTGAAGTACGCGATTCACCCGGTGGCGGGCCGCATGCCGGGCCACATGAACGTGCTGCTCGCCGAGGCCGAAGTGCCGTACGACATGGTCTACGAGATGGAAGACATCAACGGCGAGTTCGGCCAGGTCGACGTGGTGCTCGTGCTCGGCGCGAACGACGTGGTGAATCCGGCGGCGAAGAACGATCCGAAGTCGCCGATCGCGGGCATGCCGATCATCGAGGCGTACAAGGCGCGCACCGTGATCGTCAACAAGCGTTCGATGGCGGCGGGCTATGCCGGGCTCGACAACGACCTGTTCTACATGGACAAGACGATGATGGTATTCGGCGACGCGAAGAAGGTGATCGAGGAGATGGTGAAGGCGGTGGAGTAGGCGTACCCGGTTTCGTTGTTCGCGGTTCGTTTCAGTCCACTCGCCGCTCGCCGCCTGTGCTGATAGCAACGGCGACGGGCGGCGGGCTCTCACCGCGACTTCGCATTGACATGCCGCAGCAGGTCCGCGAGCCGCCTGCCTTCCCGATCAGGATAAGTTTCGAGCACCTCGAGATCGCGGATCTTTTCGAGCCCGAAATTGCGGAAATCGCCGCGCAGTTCGCACCATGCACCGAGCGTCCAGCGCGCGCCCCAATACGCGAGCGCGAGCGGCCAGACGCGCCGCTCGGTGTTCGCGCCGTTCGCGTCGGTGTACGCGAAACGCACCACCTGGCGCATGTCGATCGCGCGATGCAGCGTGTCGAGCTGCGCCGAAAAATCCCCTTTGATGTGAAACGACGGTGCGAAGATCGCGAGCCGTTCGAGCGTCGCGCGCTTGTCGGCGGGCATCGCCGAGGCGATCTTCGCAAGTGCTCCGCGCGCGCCGCTTGCGAAGCCCGCGCCGCCCCACGATTCGAGCATGCGCGCGCCGGCTGCGAGCGCGGCGAGTTCGTCGGCGGTGAAGGTGAGCGGCGGCAGACTCGCCGAGCGCGAGAGCCGGTAGCCGATGCCGGCTTCGCCTTCGATCGGCACCCCTGACAATTGCAGATCGCGCACGTCGCGATAGACCGTGCGCAGCGAAACGTTGAGCCAGTCGGCCAGTTGCTGCGCGGTGGTCAGGCGCCGCCCGCGCAGCAACTCGGCGATCTGGAACAGGCGGTCGGCGCGGCGCGTCATCGTGGGCGTCGGGTAGAAGAGGAGGGGGAGGGTCCCGCGATGATAGCGCCGCATGGCGGCTTCCGGTGGACGTGCGGCGAGCCGGGTGCGCCTAGCCGTTGGTACGCGAATGCAGGCCGACGCGGTTGCCCTCGGTATCGATGAAGAACGCGATATAGCCGATATCCTGCGGCAGCTCGATCACCGGGCCGTCGGTCTTGCCGCCCGCCCGCTCGATGCGCGCGAGGGCGGCGTTGACGGTGGGCTGCGCGTTCAGGTAGACGGTGACGCCGTCGGCGGCAGGCTTCATCGACGGGCCGTGGACGATCGCGCCGCCGGTGGCCGGCTCTTCATAGCCGAACGTGGCGATCGGCTGACCGCCGAACTCCTGGCGGTTCAGTTCGACATCGAGCGCGGCTTCGTAAAAGCGCACCGCGCGGTCGAAATCGACGGACGGAATTTCGAACCAGGCAACGACTTTGGGCAATGCGGACATGACACTCTCCTTCGGTTGGCAGTAGGCCGTACAAGGCGCCGGATGGCGTGAGAAGGAGTGTGCTGGAGGGCTGCTGACAGCGTAGTGGCAGTAGGGGACGAGTGGTTTGTCTGTGCCGTCGTCCCTTACCACATCAAATGAAAAAGCCACGGTCGTGAGACCATGGCTTTTCTTGCCGGCATGGCGTGCTTGCAATGCGGCGTCGCTTGAGGCTTGACGCGCTTCGTTGCCTTAGCCCGCCGCCGACACATCCCCCTGCGGCCGCTGCCGTACACTGCCCGCGATCAGGTCGAAGCGGAACAGCCGGCATTCGAGCGCGCCGTTAAAGAGCGGTGTCTTGGTCGATTCGCGCAGCCGCAACTGGCCCGGCAGCTTGCGATCCGAGGTCAGGATAAACGCGTTCCAGCCGGCAAAACGCTGCTTCAATGCATTGCCGAGCGACTGGAAAAATTCGCTGTCGGGCGCTTCTTCCTGAATGCGGCGAAAGCCGTCGTCGTCGCGATGCTCGCGATTGCCGCGTCCTTCGCGCAACTCGCCGCGTGCATTGCGGCCGCGCACTTCGATCCGCTCGCCATACGGCGGATTCGCGACGAGGATGCCGGCCCCCGAGGCGGGCGGCGTCATGTCGCGCGCATCGAGCTGCTTGAGCGGAATCGTCGGCAAGCCGGCGCGCTCGAAGTTCGCGCGTGCTTTTTCGAGCATGTCGCCGGAGATGTCGCTGCCGAAAATCTGCAAGTCGGTGCCGCGAGAACCGCGTGCCGTGTTTTTCGCTTCGAGCGCCGCGCCCTTCAGCGCTTGCCAGGTCCGCGAGTCGAACTGCTTGAGCTTCTCGAAGCCGAAGCGGCGCTCGACGCCCGGCGCGATGTTCAGCGCAACCTGCGCCGCTTCCGCGAGGAACGTGCCGCTGCCGCACATCGGGTCGTAGAGCGGCGTGCCGGCTTGCCAGCCCGTGAGACGCAGAATGCCCGCCGCGAGGTTTTCGCGCAGCGGCGCGGCACCCTTGTCGAGACGCCAGCCGCGCTTGAAGAGCGGGTCGCCCGACGTGTCGAGGTAAAGCGTGCAATCGGTCGCCGTCAGGAACGCGAACACGCGCACGTCGGGCATCGCGGTGTCGATGCTCGGGCGCGCGCCGCTCTTTTCGCGCAGACGGTCGCAGATCGCGTCCTTCACGCGCAGCGTCGTGAATTCGAGGCTGCGCAGCGGCGACTTGATCGCGGTGACGTCGACACGCAGCGTCTCGTGCGCGGAGAACCACTGCTCCCAGCGCTGTTCGACCGCGAGTGCGTAGATGTCCTGTTCGTTGCGGTAGGGCCGATGCGCGATTTTCAGCAGCACGCGGCTCGCGAGCCGCGAATGCAGGTTGGCGGCCATGCCGGCGGCCCAGCCGCCGCGGAAATGCACGCCGCCCGGCACCTGGGCGCCGGCCGTGAACGGTGCGCCGTTCAGATGCTGGGCGGCAATTTCGGCGAGTTCGGCCGCGAGCGGAGCTTCGAGCCCGCGCGGGCAAGGAAGGAAGAAATCGAAGGACATTGAGGTTGCCGCAAGGCTTGGGATAAGGCGCTATTGTACGCGGTCGGGGTGGGCGGCCCGGCGCGATTCGTGCCGAGCCAGGCGAGGGTGCCGCCCGGCTCGCCTTACCGCCCCTGCGGTTCCACCTTTGCCGGCCACACGAGTTCCAGCGGCCGCCGCCGCAGCCGCTGCCAGATTGCGCCACGCAGCGAGCGCACCGCGCTGCGCCGCAAATCGCGCGATTTCGCGGCCATATAGAACGCCAGCGCGAAACTGACTGCGACGTTGAGAATCGCCATGCTGCCGACGCCCGCCACCGCCCACCACAGCGCCGGCAGTCGCAGCGCGTCCTTGCCGAGCACGCCGAGCGCGACGCCGATCGAGCCGGCGCTGAGCGTCACGTGACGCACCTCGAACTTGAACGCGAACGCGGTCAGGATCGCCGGCACGAGTCCGAGCATCAGACCGAGCGTGATATTGCCGGCCACGCCCGCGACGTTCGTGCGGCAGAAACGTGCGAGACGCTCGGCACCGGCCGCGCCGAGCGTCATGCGCAGACGGCGGTTGTAGGCGAGCGCATCGGCGACGCGATGCAGGATGAACCAGTTGTCCGCCCAGCCCGCGAGCAGGCTCGACGACCACAGCAGCACGCCGGTCAGCGCCGCGTAGAACGGCGTCGGCCCGACGAGCGAGAACGACTGCAGCGTCGCGAGCGCCTTGTCGGCGGAGATCAGATCGGTGTGGAACAGCGCGTGCCACAGCAGGTCCACGCCGAGGCTCACGGGGAACACGAGCAGCACGTTGCCGAGCACGGCGGCGGCCTGGGTGCGCATCAGCGCCGTCACCGAGCTGACGAAGCTGTCGACGCCCGCCGGCGTGCCGACGTCGTCGAGTTCGCGCGCGAGCGTCGGCGCGGTCATGGCCGGCTGCTTGGTCGCGAGCGAGAAGTGCAGGAAGTGCATGAGCAGGAAGCTCGCCGAGTAGTTGATGCCGGCGAGCAGGCCTTCGAGCATCGCGTGCAGATGCGCGCCCGTGATCGCGAACTTCACGCAGACCGTCACGACGGTGACGAGCCCGCCGCCGGCCGCCATGCGCATCATCTTCAGATACTCGGCGCGGTCGCGCGCGATGTAGTGCTCGCCGGTGTCGGCACTGTACTCGACGACCTTGCGCGCGAGCAGCGAGAAATTGCTGCGCGCGAGATGCGCGACGCTCTGGCTGGCCTGATTCGCGCGCACGAGTTCGGCGCTCAGGCGCGCGACCGCGCGCAGGTCGTCGCGCGCGAGCCAGGCGTCGAGCAGATGCTCGGCGCGCTCGATGCGCATGCGCATCCGCTCGACCTGGAACACGATGTCGACGCTCACGCCGTTGCGATACAGATGCGCGAACACGTTGTCGGTCGCGACGCGGCACTCGTCGAGCAGCAGCCGCAGATAGTTGACCTCGCGCAGCAGCGGCTCCTGCGGGCTGCCCGCGGCGTAGGCGTCGTGCGCGGCTTCGAGCGCGAGCATCGCGCGCGTGAGCCGGTAGAACGGCTGTTTTTCCATCGCGACGCGCACGTCGCTCGTGTCGTCGGCGAGTGCGTCGCTTGCGGCCGCGCCGCCGAGGCGGCTGCGCACCGTCTGCGACAGACCGGTCGAGCTGATCTGGCAGGTGAGGTTATGCAGCGCGGCGAGCAGATCGAGCGAGAACGGCGTGCTGTTGCGCGCTGCGTCTTCAGCGGAGGCGAAGCCGAACAGCGCGTGAATGCGCGCGAGCAGATCGGCGGGCAGCGTGTCGATCCATTCCGCGTCGAGCCCGGAGCCGAACATCAGCGTGACGATCGCGGTGAGGTCGCGGCGGTTCGGCGCGGGCGGGATCAGCGAGGCTTCGACGCGTTCGAACACCGCGCCGAAGAAGCCGGAATGCACGGGCATGCCGGCGTCGCAGAGCAGCGAAAGGCTGTCGCTTTCGCGCAGCAGCGCGCGCAGAATGCCGGCCACGTTGGCCTTCCACGCGGGATTGCGATCGAGCACGTGCAGCAGATAGCGGATGCGCGTGTGCGCGGGGTTCTTCGATGGCGGCGCGGCGGATTCGGCGGCGCTGTTCGCGGTCTCGGCCGCGCCGGGCTGCACCGTGCGGCCGCGGCGAATCCAGTGCGCGAGTTCGATCAGCCATTCGCTGCGCTCCGCGTAGGGCGCGGTTTGATCGGCGATCGCGAGCAGCGCATCGAGTTGATGCCCGCCGTCGCGCGACGCGCGCCATTTTCTGATGAGTCGTTTGAGCGAGTCGAACATGGTTTTTCTGTGTCCTGCGGATGCCGAGGGGGATGGGTGGGCCGGTGCCTCGAATGCCTCAGGCGCCGCTTCCCGTGTTCATCCCCGCGGCCGGACACGGCGGCACGGCCACCGCCGCCGCTTTCCCTGCCGCCGCACCCACACCGCTCGCCGCCATCGCCCGCACCGCCGACGCGATCTGCGTCGACACTTCCGCGAGCGCGCGCCGATGTCCGTCGACGAGCGCGTCATACCCGCTGCCAACCGTCTCGCCGACCACGCTGCGGCACGTCATCACCGCATTGCCGCGCACGGCCCGCACGCTCCACACCGCATCGATCAGCGCATGCGAGCCGGGCCACGATTCGAAGCGCTGCACGTTCATGGCGATCCGGTACACCGGCGTGTTGTCCGAACGCGCGGTGCCGAACGCATCGAGGGTGCCGAGCTGCTGCGTCAGGTCCGTCGACAGCGCGCGGCGAATTTCGTCGA
>NZ_VWWM01000049.1:0-267 GCF_011752945.1 Paraburkholderia sp. Cy-641 | reverse complement strand
GCGGCGGGTAGATGTCGGGGGGGGGCGGGTCATTAAAAAAAAAAAAAAAAAAAAAAAAAAAACTATCACCACATGTAACACACAAAATAATATGACTACAATAGCTATAATCATCTTCCATTTCTTCTCTCAAACCGCATGTACTCTCACATACACGTATCTCCCTACACATTGACTGACTCTACACTGTCACCATCGCTATACTCCATTCTCCAGCTCTCACTCTAGCTATAGTCTCTTGCACTGATTCCATCTCCAATCGTATTA
>NZ_VWWM01000048.1:0-61006 GCF_011752945.1 Paraburkholderia sp. Cy-641 | reverse complement strand
CTTCCTTCAGGCGCACCGCCTCTTCCACCGCGATTTCGTCGAACGGATTCATCGACATCTTCACGTTTGCGATGTCGACGCCCGTGCCGTCCGACTTGACCCGGACCTTCACGTTGTAGTCGACCACTCTTTTCACTGGCACCAGAATTTTCATGCACACGCTCCAAAGTTACGAATACGTCAACCCGACGAACATTATAGCGACTGCCCTCATGGCAGCCCTGTCGCGGGCGCATTAGCGAGAGGATATCGCTCCTCCGCGGCGCAACGGCAATATCGAACGATCGTTCTATTTTAATCTCTAAAAAACCCGGGAGACAACCCCGGGCTCCGACTCGCACCTCTAATTTCGCCTTGCCGTCGTCTTCTTCTTGCGAAGTTGGCGAGCGTCGGCTTACCAGGCTACCAGGCGGTAATGACCGAGCCGCCAAACTTGTTGTCGATGAACTGCTTGACTTCAGGCGAGTGATACGCGGCAACCAGCTTCGCGACCCACGGCTTGTTTTTGTCAGCCTCGCGAATCGCGATGATGTTCACGTACGGCCCCTTCGGGTCTTCGATCGCGATCGCGTCCTGCTTCGGCTTCAGGCCCGCTTCCATCGCGAAGTTGGTGTTGATCGCGGCGGCATCCACATCGCCCAGCGAACGCGGAATCTGCGCCGCGTCGAGTTCGACGATCTTCAGCTTCTTCGGATTCTCGACGATATCGAGCGGCGTCGCCTTCAGGCCCGCGTCGGCGCGCAGCTTGATGAGCCCCTGCTTCTGCAGCAGCAGAAGCGCACGGCCGCCGTTGGTCGGATCGTTCGGCACCGCGATCTTCGCGCCTGGCTGCAGTTCGGCGAGCGTCTTCAGCTTCTTCGAGTAGATGCCCATCGGGTAGGTGACGGTGTCCGCGATACGGATCAGCTTGTAGCCACGGTCCTTCACCTGCGCCTGCAGATACGGGTCGTGCTGATAGCTGTTCGCGTCGAGATCGCCGCTCGCGAGCGCCGCGTTCGGCTGCACGTAATCGGAGAATTCGACGATCTTGATGTTGAGACCGTTCTTCGCGGCGACCGTCTTCACGACGTCCATGATCTGCGCATGCGGACCGCCCGTGACACCGACCTTGATCGTGTCTTCGGCGTGCGCCGCGTTCATGGCGAACAGCGAGACCGCGCCGAGCGCGGCAGCCAGCTTGAGAATGAAGCGACGTTGCATGATGGACCCTCTCCGACTCTTCTAGCGGGTTATAAGCCCGGTGGGTTTATTTGTGGCTCAGACGACGCACGAGCCAATCGCCAAACGACTGCACCAGTTGCACGAACACGATCAGGATCAGCACGACCGCGAGCATCACTTCGGGCAGGAAGCGCTGATAACCGTAGCGGATGCCGAGGTCGCCGAGACCGCCGCCGCCGATCGCACCGGCCATCGCCGAATAGCCGACCAGCGACACGAACGTGATCGTGAGCCCCGCGACCACGCCCGGCAGCGACTCGGGCAACAGCACCTTGAAGACGATCTGGCGGGTGGTCGCGCCCATCGCCTGGGCGGCCTCGATGAGCCCGCGGTCGACCTCGCGCAGCGCCGTCTCGACCAGCCGCGCGATGAACGGCACGGCGGAGATCGTCAGCGGCACGATGGCGGCCGCCGTGCCGATCGACGAACCGACGACGAGCCGCGTGAACGGAATCACCGCGACGAGCAGGATGATGAACGGTGTCGAGCGCACCGCATTGACGAGCACGCCCATCACGCGATTGAGGGCGACGTTTTCGAGCACGCCCTGACGGTCGGTCAGATATAGCAGCACGCCGAGCGGCACGCCGACCACGGCACCGATCAGTCCGGAAATGCCCACCATGACGAGCGTTTCCCAGAACGACTGGACGAACATATCGAACATTTCACTCAACATGCGAAAGCTCCTCGACCACCACACCCTGTTCGCGCAGATACGTGAGCGCCTGCGCCACCTTCGTTGGCTCGCCGCCCGCGAGCACCGCGAGCGAGCCGAACGCCTGCCCCTGGATCTCGTCGATCTGGCCGTGCAGGATGTTGAAGTCGAGTTCGTAGCGGCGGATCGTCTCCGAGAGAATCGGCTGATCGACACCCGAGCCCGTGAACGCGAGGCGCAGCAGATGGCCGCTGCCGGTCTTCAGACGCTGCGCGACGCGCGCCTTCATGGCGGGCGGCAATTCCTGCGCGATCACGTCGCCGATCAGCGCGCGCGTGACTTCGTGGCGCGGCTGCAGGAACACGTCGATAACCTTGCCCTCTTCGACGACACGGCCCGCGTCGAGCACCGCGACGCGGTCGCAGACCTGCTTGATCACGTCCATCTGGTGCGTGATCAGCACGATCGTGAGGTTCAGTTCGCGGTTGATGCGCTTGAGCAGATCGAGAATCGCGCGCGTCGTTTCGGGGTCGAGCGCGGACGTCGCTTCGTCGGAAAGCAGCACCTTCGGCTTGCTCGCGAGCGCGCGCGCGATCCCGACGCGCTGCTTCTGGCCGCCGCTGATCTGCGCCGGATAGCGGTCCTTCTGCGCCGACAGGCCGACGAGGTCGAGCAGCGGCAGCACGTTGGCCTCGATTTCGTCGCGCTTCATGCCGGCCAGTTCGAGCGGCAGCGCGACGTTCTCGTACACCGTGCGCGAGGACAGCAGATTGAAGTGCTGGAAGATCATGCCGATCTCGCGGCGCGCCTCGCGCAACTGCGCGGCGGGCAGCGTCGTCAGATCGCGGCCGTTGACGACGATGTTGCCTTCCGACGGCCGCGTCAGCAGGTTGATCGTGCGCACGAGCGTGCTCTTGCCGGCGCCGCTGCGGCCGATGATGCCGAACACCTCGCCGGCCGGAATCGTCAGATTGACGTTGTGCAGTGCCTCGACCCAGCCCCGGGGCCCGGCAAACCGCTGCGAAATATTGCGTATTTCAATCATGGAAAACGAAACGGCGACGACTGCCGGCGAGCATGGTGCTCCCGGCAAGCGGCCGCCGTTGCTTTTATTGGGATTTGAGGCCGCCATTCTACCGCAGCGGCGACATACTCTTTAATAATCAATTCCGATCTTTTCATAACCTGAAAGCATTAGAGGGACGTACAGTGCGCGAAGCTCGCGTGCCCCGTGCCGCAGCGACTATGATCGGGCGACATCCAACCAGGACACGCCGCAGCCATGCCGACCCCCCCGAGCCACACCGTGCGCGCCAGCGCGGGCAACCTCGCTGGCAACGCCAGCAGCGACGCGCCGCCGCGCGCGTCGGTGACGACCGCCGACGGCGTGCAGTTGCCGCTCTATCGCTGGCAGCCCGCCGGCCCCACGCGCGCGACGGTCGCGCTGCTGCATGGTCTCGCCGAGCACGCCGGCCGCTACGCCGCGCTGGCCGGCCGGCTCAACGGCGCGGGCATCGAGCTCGTCGCGATCGATCTGCGTGGCCACGGCCATGCGCCCGGCAAGCGCGCCTACGTGAAGCGCTTCGACGACTATCTGCTCGACGCGCAGGCGCTCGTCGACGCCGCCGCGCAAAGCTGCGCACCGCTGTTCCTGATGGGGCACAGCATGGGCGGCGCAATCGCCGCGCTCCATGCGATCGAACGGCTTGCCGCAAGCGGCCGTCGCTTGAGCGGCCTGATCCTGTCGAGTCCCGCGCTGGCGCCGGGCCGCGACGTGCCGCGCTGGATGCTCGCGGCGAGCCAGATAATCAGCCGCCTCTACCCGGGCTTCCCGGCGATGAAGATCGACCCCGCGCTGCTCTCGCGTCTACAGCCGGTGGTGAACGCCAATCGCAACGATCCGCTCGTGCATCACGACGCGATTCCGGCACGCACGGGTGCCGAGCTGCTGCTCGCGATGGCGCGCATCGAACGCGGCCGCGCGAATCTGTGCATGCCGCTGCTCGTCTATCACGGCACCGCGGACAAACTGACCGAGCCCAACGGCAGTCGCGCCTTCGGCGAGCACGCGGGCTCGCCGGATAAAACGCTTACGCTGTACGAAGGCAGCTATCACGAGACGATGAACGATCTCGACCGCGATCGGGTGATCGGCGCGTTGATCGAGTGGATCGAGATGCGGGCGGTGGGACGAAGCTGAGCGATGCGGGGTGCGACGGTGACCTCCTGGCGACCTCGAATTGACGGCTGCGCCCAGCGACGGTTGATGAACAGAACCACAGCGCTTGCGCCCGCCTACCGCTTCCAGTCCGGCGCGCGCTTGTCGATAAACGCCTGCACGCCTTCGAGCGCCGAGTCGTCCATCATGTTGCAGGCCATCGTTTGGCCGGCAAGTTGGTAGGCAGCCTCGATACCCATTTCGAGCTGCCGGTAGAACAGCCCCTTGCCCGCGCTGACCGCTTCGACCGGCTTCGCGCAGATGCTCGCGGCGAGCCGCGCGAGTTCGTCGTCGAGCATGTCGGCCGGGACCGCGCGATTGACGAGGCCCTGCTGCTGCGCCTGCGCGGCGTCGATGAAATCGCCGGTGAGCAGCATTTCGAGCGCCGCCTTGCGCGACAGGTTGCGCGACAGCGGCACCGACGGCGTCGCGCAGAACAGCCCGAGATTCACGCCCGAGACGGCGAAGCGCGCGGTATCGACGGCGACCGCGAGATCGCACATTGCGACGAGCTGGCAACCGGCCGCGGTCGCGATGCCGTGCACGCGCGCGATCACCGGCTGCGGCATGCGCTGGATCGTCATCATCAGCTTCGTGCAGCGCGCGAAAAGCCGCTGGTAATACTCAAGCGACGGCGCCGCGCGCATCTCCTTCAGATCGTGTCCCGCGCAAAACGCCCGCCCGGCCCCGGCGATCACGACAACGCGCGCGTCCGTCTTCGAGATCGCGCTCAAGCTCTGCTGCAGTTCGTCGAGCAATGCTTCGGATAGCGCATTGAACGCGGCGGGCCGGTTCATCGTCACGCGCACGACACCGCGCACGCGATACGCGTCGTGTTCGATCTCGACCAGTGAGACCTTGCCGCTGTCGGCGGGACTGGCGTTCATGGCTCGCTCCTCGCTGCCGGACGTTGTGGCGATATCAGATCCCGGCCAACGCCCGCACGTGCGCGACCACGCTGCGCCCGAGCGCCGACAGGTTGTAGCCGCCCTCGAGACAGCTGACGATGCGCCCGCGCGCATAGCGCCGCGCGATCTCGCGCATCTGCTCGGTGATCCATGCGTAATCGTCCTCGACGAGCCCCATGTTGCCGAGGTCGTCTTCGCGATGCGCATCGAAGCCGGCCGAGATGAACAGCATCTCCGGCTTGAATTCGTGCAGGCGCGGCAGCCACAGCATGTCGACCGCCTCGCGCACGGCCATGCCGTTCGAGCGCGCCGGCATCGGCACGTTGCACATGTTGGACGCCTGGTTGTCGGCGCCCGTGAACGGATAGAACGGATGCTGGAAGATGCTGCACATCAGCACGCGCGGGTCGCCCGAGAACGCGGCCTCGGTGCCGTTGCCGTGGTGCACGTCGAAGTCGACGATCGCGACGCGCGCGAGGCCATGCACTTCGAGTGCATGACGCGCCGCGATCGCGACGTTGTTGAAGAAGCAGAAGCCCATCGCGCGCGCCGGCTCCGCGTGGTGGCCGGGTGGCCGCACGCTGCAGAACGCGTTGTCGTAACGGCCTTCGAGCACCGCGTCGGTGGCGGCGACCGCCGCGCCCGCGGCGCGCAACGCGGCTTGCCAGGTGTGCGGATTCATCGTCGTGTCGGGATCGATTTCGGCGATGCCCTCGTCCGGCGAGCGGCTGCGGATGTAGTCGACATGCGCCTGCGTATGCACGCGCAGCAGCGCGGCTTCGTCGGCGAGCGGCGCCGGCTCGCGCTCGATCAGCGTGTCGATGCGGCTCGCGATCAGTTGATCCTCGATCGCCTGCAGGCGCGCGGGACATTCGGGATGCCACCGCCCCATGTCGTGCAGCAGACAGTCGGCGTGGGAATAAAAGGCTGTTGCCATGGTTCTCTTGTGCGTCTCTTCTACGCGCGGCGCATGCGATACGCGCGGCGTGTCTCCGTCGAGCGGCGCGCCCCGGCGCGCCAACATGCATCAAGTTACCACAGGCCGCCGCCGCGGCGTCGCCTGACAGCTGTGGCACGATCGGCACGGTTTTGCGAAAGCCGTCGGGTATACTGCCCCGACCTGTTTCCCGGTGCCTCACTGTCTTCCACGCATTGCGCCCACTGCTCTCACTATGACCGTCAAGTCTGCCCTGTCCGCACGATCCACACGCAACCGGTTGCGCCTTGGCGCGCTGGCCGCCTCACTGTCCGCCGCATCGTGCATGCTCATGACAGCGAGTCCGGCGCACGCGCAAAGCGCCGCGCGCAAGGCGCCGGTGCTGGTCGCGCAGAGCCAGCCGCAGCAGCCGGTCCAGCAGGGGCAGACGTTCGAGGAAGAGATCATTCCGCAGCGCTACGCGAACAACGCGAATGTCGACGCGTTCATCAACGAGATGGTGGCGCGCTATGACTTCGACGCAGCCGCGCTGCACGCGCTCTTTGCCGGCGTCAGCTATTCGACGACCGCGGTGAAACTCGTGACGCCCTCGCCTTCGCCGTCGATCAAGAACTGGCGCGTGTATCAGGCGCGCTTCCTGGACCCGGTGCGCATCAATGCCGGCGTGCGCTTCTGGCGCGAGAACCAGGCCACCTTGCAGCGCGCCTATGAAGAGTTCGGCGTGCCGCCGGAAGTGATCGTCGGCATTATCGGCGTGGAGACGATCTACGGCCGCTACATGGGCAACTTCCGCGTGCTCGATGCCCTGACCACGCTGAGCTTCGATTACCCGAACACCGCCAATCGCGCGGATCGCCAGGCCACCTTCCGCAAGAATCTCGAAGACTATCTGGTGTGGACGCGCGACTCGCAGATCGACCCGACCACGGTGCTCGGCTCCTATACCGGCGCGATCGGCATTCCGCAATTCCTGCCGAGCAGCATCGTGCAATACGCGGTGAACTACGACGGCAACAAGGGGATCGATCTGCGTACGAGCCAGGCGGACGCGATCGGCAGCGTCGCGAATTATCTGCGGCAGAACGGCTGGGAAAGCGGCCGGCCGGTGGTGTGGCGCATTGCCTCGGATATCGGCAGCCTCGGCGTCGCGCAGGCGGCCGCCGACGGCCGGCCCGAACCGCACTGGCCGCTCGACCAGTTGCTGCGTGCCGGGCTCGTGCTGAACGAGCCGAACGTCGATATCGCCCAGGAAGCCGGCACGCCGGTGACGGTGGTCGATCTGCCGTCGCCGGGACGCGGCACCGAGTTCATGCTCGGCCTGAAGAACTTCTATGTGCTGACGCGTTACAACCGCAGTTTCTTCTATGCGCTCGCGGTGTATCAGCTGGGCCAGCGGGTCAAGGCGCAGATGCAGGCGCTCGATGCGGTCAATGCAGCGAAAGCGGCCAATGCGGTTAATACGGTCAATGGCACGGCATCGCAAGGAGCACAGGGAGCGCAAGCGCCGGCCGGTGCGCCGAACCCCGCTTCGCAATAAATGCCGCGACGAGGCGCCATGTGCGCTTCGCTTCGAACGACATCAAAAAGCGCCGGCTCGACCGGCGCTTTTTCTTGACACCTACGACTCGCTCGGCTCGCGCACTCAGGCCGGAAACACACCCGTGGACAGATAACGGTCGCCGCGATCGCAGACGATGAACACGATCGTCGCGTTCTCGACCTGGCGCGCGACACGCAGCGCGACTTCACATGCACCGCCCGACGAAATGCCGGCGAAGATGCCTTCGACCGACGCCAGGCGGCGTGCCATCGCTTCGGCTGCGGACTGGCTCACGTTCTCGACGCGATCCACGCGGCTGCGGTCGAAAATTTTCGGCAGATAGGCTTCCGGCCATTTGCGGATGCCGGGAATACGCGAACCTTCCTCGGGCTGCGCCCCGACGATTTCGATCTGCTGATTCTGTGTTTTCAGATACGTCGACACGCCCATGACCGTGCCGGTCGTTCCCATCGACGACACGAAGTGCGTGATGCGCCCTTCGGTGTCGCGCCAGATTTCCGGGCCCGTGCCTTCGACGTGCGCCGCCGGATTGTCCGGGTTCGCGAACTGGTCGAGGATGATGCCCTTGCCTTCGCGCTGCATCTGCTCGGCGAGATCGCGCGCGTATTCCATGCCGCCCGTGACCGGCGTCAGAATGATCTGCGCGCCATACGCGGCCATGCTCTGACGGCGCTCGACCGACAGGTCTTCCGGCATGATCAGCACCATCTTGTAGCCGCGGATCGCCGCAGCCATCGCCAGCGCAATGCCGGTGTTGCCGCTTGTCGATTCGATCAGCGTGTCGCCCGGCTTGATGCGGCCGCGCGCTTCCGCCTTCTTGATCATCGACAACGCCGGACGGTCCTTCACCGATCCAGCCGGATTGTTGCCCTCGAGCTTGGCGAGAATCACGTTGTTGCGGCTGCGGATCTCGTCGTCGGGGAGCCGGACCAGTTGCACGAGCGGCGTGTTGCCGATCGTGTCTTCAATCGTTTTGTATGCCATATCGGGTTCTGAAGCGAGCGATGCGCGAAAGTTTGTATTCAGTCCGTTGATTTTAAACCACCCTCTGCGACGCTGCCGTGCGCCCCTTCTGCCCGCATGGATGCCCGCACCGGCAAGGCCCAAAGCCCGCGGCCGGGGAGCCGCGGGAGCCCGTCATGGAAATGACAGCTGAAGGCGTGTCCATTTACGCCACTCACGCCACTCGCGATGGAGCAACGACAGCAGAACAAACTGAAAGCGGCCGCGGACCGCGCGTGCGCACGAAGCAGGCGAGCCGGATGCCCGCGGTGGTACGAAACCACACGAAACTGCACGAGCTTGCACACACGCGGCCCGCGCGCTTACTTCTTCACCGCCACGGCAGTGCCGTCTTTAGCCGTGACGGCCGGAACGGCCGTGCCCTTGGCCGGTGCAGCCGCCGCAACCTGCGCGCCAGCAGCCGCGCCAGCCGGACCGACAGCGAGACCCTCCGCCTGCAGGCGCTCGATGGTATGCCCGCCCATGCCCTTGACGCGCTTGCCGAGATCGGCCGGGTCCTTGAACGGGCCATGAGCGGTACGCTCGTCGAGAATGGCTTTCGCCTTCGCGGGACCGATGCCCTTGATGCCGCGCAGCGCATCCTCGTTAGCCGTGTTGACGTCGACCGTCGCATACGCGTGGCCGAAAGCGGCGAGCATGGCCGCGGTAACCAGAACTTTTCGAAACATATTGGAATCTCCCTGTTGCCACTGACCGGCGACCATCACCGGTCAGGAGATTCCAGTTTAAAGAGGTATCCGAATTATTTACACCTGGCCGAATAGCCAACGTACGTAGCGATCGACACCTTCCTGCACGCTCAGAAACGGCGCGTCGTAGCCGGCCGCGCGCAGCTTCGACTGGTCGGCCTGGGTGAAGCACTGGTACTTGCCGCGCAGCGCGTCGGGGAACGGCACGTATTCGATAAGCCCGCGCTGCACCTGCTCCGCGAGCGACAGCGCCGTCTCGTTATTCAGCGCGCGCAGCGTGTTGACCACGGTGCTCGCGATGTCGTTGAACGGTTGCGCGCGGCCGGTGCCGAGATTGAAGATGCCCGATTTTTCGGGATGATCGAAGAAGAACAGGTTGACCTTCACGACGTCTTCGACCGAGATGAAATCGCGCGTCTGCTCGCCGGCAGCATAGCCGTTGTATTCGCCGAACAGCTTGACCTTGCCCTCGGCGCGAAACTGGTTGAAGTTGTGGAACGCGACCGACGCCATGCGCGCCTTGTGCGTTTCGCGAGACCCGTACACGTTGAAGTAGCGGAAGCCGGCGATCTGGCTCTTCGCGGTGGGCAGCACGCGGCGGATCACCTGGTCGAACAGGAACTTCGAATAGCCGTACACGTTGAGCGGCTGCTCGACCTCGCGCTCCTCGACGAAGCGGCTCGAACCGCCATACGTCGCCGCCGACGAAGCGTACAGGAACTGGATGTTCTGCGCGAGGCAAACGTCGAGCACGTCGCGGCTATAACGATAGTTGTTGTCCATCATGTAGCGGCCGTCGGTTTCCATCGTGTCCGAGCAGGCGCCTTCGTGGAAGATCGCGCGCACCTTGCCGAAGTCGCCGCGCGCAAAGCGCTCGACGAATTCGGTCTTGTCGAGATAGTCGTCGATTTCGCAGTCGACCAGATTGCGGAACTTGTCCGCGCGCGTCAGATTGTCGACGGCGATGATGCGTTGTTCGCCGCGCTCGTTGAGCGCCTTCACGAGATTGCTGCCGATAAAACCGGCCGCGCCGGTGACGATGACGGTCATGATGATCCTGCGGTAGTTGAGCCTGCAGTAATGAGCCTGCGGTAATGAGCTTCGCTCGGTCGCCTGCGCGAGCCCTGCGCGTCCGCCTGGACGGCAGGGCCCGGCAAGCTGCGTCAGGAAAAGAGTTCGTCGTAGTCGACGGTGGCGGTGCCGAGTTTGCCGACCACGATGCCGGCCGCGCGATTCGCGAGCCCGACCGCTTCGACAAGCGAAAGCCCCGCGCCGAGCATCGCGGCGAGCGTCGCGATCACGGTGTCGCCCGCGCCCGACACATCATACACTTCGCGTGCAACGGCCGACGCATGCAGGATGCCGTCGTCGGCGAACAGCGTCATGCCCTCTTCCGAGCGCGTCAGCAGCAGCGCCTTGAATTCGAGTTCGGCACGCAGCTTCGTCACGCGCGCGAGCAGATCCTCTTCGGACTTCCACTGACCGACCACCTCGCGCAACTCGGCGCGATTCGGCGTGATCAGCGTGGCACCGCGATAGCGTTCCCAGTCGTCGCCCTTCGGATCGACGAGCACCGGCTTGGCCGCCGCGTGCGCCTTCGCGATCATCTGCGTGACGTGCGTGAGACCGCCCTTCGCGTAATCGGACATCAGGATCACGTCGTGCGCCGGCAGCAGTTCGTCGAAGCGCGCGAGCCCCGCGAGCAGCACTTCGTGCGCCGGCGAATTTTCGAAGTCGACGCGCAGCAGTTGCTGCTGACGCGACAGCACGCGCAGCTTGATCGTCGTGAGCAAATCCGGATCGCGTTCGAGATGCGGCGTCACGCCGCTTTCGTCGAGCAGCTGCACGATGCGCTCGCCGGGCTCGTCATGGCCGACCACGCACAGGAGACCCGCCTGCGCGCCGAGCGCCACTGCGTTGCGCGCGACGTTCGCCGCGCCGCCAAGACGGTCTTCCTGACGCTGCACGTGCACCACCGGCACCGGCGCTTCCGGCGAAATGCGGTTCACGTCGCCGAACCAGTAGCGGTCGAGCATCACGTCGCCGACCACGAGCACGCGCGCCGCGCCCAGTTGCGCGCGCGGCACGACCGTCAACGGCATGGCCTGCCTGGACGCGGAAGCCGCGGGTAGGGTCTCAGGCATCGCCCGGAAGTTCAGAGGGTTGGGCATAGGGGCGTCCAATGGCGTGATAGTCGATGCCGAGTTCGGTCATCGCGTCCGGCTCGTAGAGATTGCGGCCATCGAAAATCAGCGGCGTCTTCAGTACCGATTTCAGATGCACGAAGTCCGGACTCTTGAACTCCTTCCATTCGGTCACGATCACGAGCGCGTCGGCGCCCGTCAGCGTTTCGTCCTGGGTGCTCGCGAAGCTCAGACGCGCGAGCTGCTCGGGTGCATCGTGCAGGTCCATGGCGAACACGCGGCGCGCTTCCGTGACCGCGACCGGATCGTACGCGCGCACCTGGGCGCCGCGCGCGAGCAACTCGCCGATCACGCGGCGGCTCGGCGCCTCGCGCATGTCGTCGGTATTCGGCTTGAATGCGAGCCCCCATACCGCGAACGTGCGGCCGCTCAGATCGTCGCCGAGCTTCGCCGCGATCTTGTTCACGAGCACGTCCTTCTGCTGGTAGTTCACTTCCTCGACCGCTTCGAGAATGCGCAGGTTGTGGCCGCTTTCGCTCGCGGTGCGGATCAGTGCCTGCACGTCCTTCGGGAAGCACGAGCCGCCATAGCCGCAGCCCGCATACAGGAAGTGATAGCCGATGCGCGGATCGGAGCCGATGCCGCGGCGTACCGACTCGATATCGGCGCCGACTTTATCCGCGAGATTCGACATCTCGTTCATGAACGAGATGCGCGTCGCGAGCATCGCGTTGGCCGCGTACTTAGTGAATTCGGCCGAGCGCACGTCCATGTACAGCGTGCGTTCGTGGTTGCGATTGAACGGCGCGTAAAGGCGCTTCATCATTTCGCGCGCGCGCTGGCCGGCTTCGTCTTCGTCGATGCCGATCACGATGCGATCGGGGCGCATGAAATCGTCGACGGCCGCGCCTTCCTTCAGGAACTCGGGATTC
This sequence comes from Paraburkholderia sp. Cy-641, assembly GCF_011752945.1. Classification (NCBI taxonomy): domain Bacteria; kingdom Pseudomonadati; phylum Pseudomonadota; class Betaproteobacteria; order Burkholderiales; family Burkholderiaceae; genus Paraburkholderia; species Paraburkholderia sp. Cy-641. The sequence continues at coordinate 48,715 of NZ_VWWM01000048.1, read as the reverse complement.
GACACCACCGAGAAACGATGCTGCCTGCTGTCCGCGAGGCCGCGTTTCGCGAGCTCTTCCTCGATCACTGCGCGCACGCGCTGCGCCGTGCCGACCGGCACCGTCGATTTGTCGACGATCACCTTGAAGCCGTTCATCGTGCGGCCGATATTGCGCGCCGCCTCGAGCACGTATTGCAGATCGGCCGAGCCGTCCTCGTCGGGCGGCGTGCCGACCGCGATGAACTGCACGTCGCCGTGCGCGACGCTCGCCGCGACGTCGGTCGAAAACGTGATGCGTCCGGCCGCGCGCGTACGGGCAATCATCTCCTGCAGGCCCGGCTCGTGAATCGGCACGCCACCTTTGTTGAGGATGTCGATCTTGCGCGGATCGACGTCGAGACAGAAGACGTCGTTGCCGATCTCGGCGAGACACGCTCCGGTGACGAGGCCCACATAGCCAGTGCCGATAATGGTGATTTTCATACGTTTTCCGGTAGAGGGGTCCGGTGATGAGTGCCGGTCATGAGGCCGGCGGCGATGAATTCGTGTTGAAGCCCGCGCCGCTCGAACGGCGGCGGCCGGCATACGCGCAACGCGGTGGCCGCCGCGCCTGCCGGTCCGAGCGGCGCGGCGTCAGTTCGGCGCGGCAATCGGCTCGACACGGCGTGGCGCATAGGTTTCCCAACCGCTGCAGCCCGGGCATTGCCAATAGAAAAGCCGCGCCCTGAAACCGCAATTCTGGCACGTATAACGTGGCAGATTTTTGGTGCGCTGGCGGATCAGCGTGCGCATCAGCTCCAGTTCGCTGCGGCGCGGTTCTTCCGCGACCGCCTGCTGCGCCTCGAGCAAACGCGTCATGCCGGCCAGATTCGGCGACTTCTGCATTTGCGAGCGCGCGAGCGCATGCGCCGCCTCGGCGCCGCGCAGCGACGCGACGTGCTGATAGGCGACGTCGAGCAGATCGTTGTTCGGATGCTGGTCCACCCAGCTCGTGAGCAGATCGGCGCCTTCCTGCGCACGGCCGAGCGCTTCGTAGGCCTTCATGATTTTTTCGGCGACGAGCGGCAAATATGCGGAGTTCTGCTCCTCGACGCGCCGCCATTGCCGGACCGCCGCTTCGGGCTCGCCGCCGGCCGCGTCGACGTCGCCGAACAGGATCGTCGCGCGCACGTTGGTCGGGTTCGCCTTCAGCGCAAAGCCAAGCTGGCGGCGCGCTTCGTCCGGCTTCTTCTGCTGCAAGGCTTCCTGCGCGAGCTCGCAATGGAACTGCGCGATTTCCTTATCGAGCGACGGCGCGCCCATCGTTTCGAGATGGCGCGCGGTGTCGATCGACTTGATCCAGTCTTTCTCGATTTCGTAGATCGTGAGCAGCGCGCGTTGCGCGCCCAAAGCGTAATCGCCGGCCTGCAGCGAGCGGAAGGTTTCTTCCGCACGATCGAGCAGGCCCGCTTTCAGGAAGTCCTGACCCAGTTCGTAGAGCGCGTGATCGCGTTCGCTGACGGGCAGGTCCGCGCGGCTCAACAGGTTCTGATGCACGCGAATCGCGCGATCCGTTTCGCCGCGGCGGCGAAACAGGTTGCCGAGCGCGAAATGCAGTTCGACCGTTTCGGGGTCGAGCTTGACGACCTCGATGAACGCGTCGATTGCCTGGTCAGGCTGCTCGTTGAGCAGGAAGTTCAGGCCGCGAAAATACGAGCGCGGCAGGTTCGCGCTTTCGGACAGCAGCGTCTTGAGGTCGTAGCGCGCCGCCATCCAGCCGAATGCGAATGCGACGGGTATGACAAGCAGCCACCAGAAGTCTAGATCCATGCGATTGATGCAAATGTGCGGGCAAGCGGAAACGAAAAGCCGCGCTCAACGCGCGCGGCACGGGGAAATTCAGATCAACGGCGGCAGCGGCGGCTGTTCGACGACCGGCGGCGTTTCGCGCGCCACACGCAGCTCGCGCTTGAGACGGCCATTTTCCATGCGCAAGCGCACGACGGCCGGCATCGCCGACACAAGCCCCGCGAGCAAACCGACCACGAAAAACGCGAGGCCAATCAGGATCAGGGGCGCCGACCAGGCATAGCCGGCGAGGAAATTCAGCGTAGCGGGTTGCGTATTGGACAGTGCTAGCACCAGCAGCAGCACGAACACCAGCACGCGGATCAGCCAGACGATAAATTTCATGAGTAAGTCTCTTGACGGCAGTTGCGGGGTGACGCCGGCTTGATGACGCGTCGCGCCACGGTGTTGCCCGCGCCGAAGTGACCCGTATTGTAATTGAAGCCCTCGCGGCTGGGCAGCAGGTGGTGGCGCAGAGGCTTGCCGGGGGCTGGTCTCTGGTTGCCGCGAGCGGAAATGCGGGCGCACATAGGAACGGCAAGCGCCGCCTGGTTTGTGACCTGCGCCTGCGTAGGTATCACCGCACCAGCCACACAGTACAGACGAAAAAAAAGCGCCCGAAGGCGCTTTTCCTGGTCTTTTGCCGACTGGCTTTGGCCGCTGACGCTAGCTATGCCACGCTGCACGACGCACAGCGAAGCATTTACAGGTCGTCATCCGGCTCTTCGGCCTTCAACGGCTCGCCCGCGCGGCGATCCACCCGCTCGCGCAACTCCTTGCCCGGCTTGAAGTGCGGTACGTACTTCTCAGGTACCAGCACCTTCTCGCCCGACTTCGGATTGCGTCCGACGCGGGAAGGACGGCGGTTGAGGCCGAAGCTGCCGAAGCCGCGAATTTCGATGCGATGGCCGTTGGCAAGCGCCTCCGACATCGCATCGAGCATCGTCTTCACCGCGAAATCCGCATCTTTGAGAACAAGCTGCGGAAATCGCGTAGCCAGCTGGGCGACCAATTCCGATTTGGTCATACTGCAGCAGACCTCTCAGGCTTACTGGTTCTGGCCGTCGAGCTTGGCCTTCAGCAGCGCGCCGAGGTTCGTCGTGCCGGTAGCGGCTGCGCTCGAATCCGAAGCAGCGAGACCGCGGATGGCTTCCTGTTGCTCGGCCGAATCCTTCGCCTTGATCGACAGGTTGATGCCACGCGACTTGCGATCGATGTTGATGATCATCGCGTTGACCTTGTCGCCTTCCTTCAGCACGTTGCGAGCGTCTTCCACGCGGTCTTGCGCGATTTCCGAAGCGCGCAGGTAGCCTTCGACTTCACCCGAGAGCTGAACCACGGCACCCTTCGCGTCCACGGTCTTGACCGTGCCATCGACGATCGAACCCTTGTCGTTCATTGCAACGTAGTTGCTGAACGGGTCGCCTTCGAGCTGCTTGATGCCCAGCGAAATACGTTCCTTCTCGACGTCGATGCCGAGAACGATCGCTTCCACTTCGTCGCCCTTCTTGTACTTGCGGACGGCTTCTTCGCCGGTTTCGCTCCACGACAGGTCCGACAGGTGAACCAGACCGTCGATACCGCCCGGCAGACCGATGAAGACGCCGAAGTCGGTAATCGACTTGATCGCGCCTTGCAGCTTGTCGCCCTTCTTGAAGTTGCGGCTGAAGTCGTCCCACGGGTTCGGCTTGCACTGCTTCATGCCGAGGCTGATACGGCGGCGGTCTTCGTCGATTTCGAGAACCATGACTTCGACTTCGTCGCCCAGCTGGACAACCTTCGACGGCGCAACGTTCTTGTTGGTCCAGTCCATTTCCGACACGTGGACGAGGCCTTCGATGCCCGATTCCACTTCGACGAATGCGCCGTAGTCGGTGATGTTGGTGACCTTGCCGAACAGGCGCGTGCCCGACGGGTAACGGCGCGAGATGCCTTCCCACGGATCGTCGCCCAGTTGCTTGATACCGAGCGAAACGCGGTTCTTTTCCTGATCGAACTTGAGGATCTTCGCGGTGACTTCCTGGCCAACCGACAGCACTTCGCTCGGGTGACGCACGCGACGCCATGCGATGTCGGTGATGTGCAGCAGGCCGTCGATACCGCCGAGGTCGACGAACGCACCGTAGTCGGTGATGTTCTTGACCACGCCTTCGACGATCGCGCCTTCCTTCAGCGTTTCGAGCAGCTTCGCGCGCTCTTCGCCTTGCGTTGCCTCGATGACAGCGCGGCGCGACAGCACGACGTTGTTACGCTTGCGGTCGAGCTTGATGACGCGGAATTCGAGGGTCTTGCCTTCGTACGGAGTCGTGTCCTTGACCGGACGCGTATCGACCAGCGAACCCGGCAGGAACGCGCGGATGCCGTTGACCATGACGGTCATGCCGCCCTTGACCTTGCCCGTGATCGTGCCGGTCACGAGCTCGTTGTTGTCGAGCGCTTTTTCCAGCGACAGCCACGAAGCGAGACGCTTCGCCTTGTCGCGCGACAGGATCGTGTCGCCATAGCCGTTTTCCAGCGCGTCGATCGCGACGGAAACGAAGTCGCCCGCCTGCACTTCTACCTCGCCCGCGTCGTTCAGGAACTCTTCGAGCGGGATGTAGGCTTCGGACTTCAGACCAGCATTCACGACCACGAAGTTGTGGTCGACACGCACGACTTCGGCGGAAATCACTTCGCCGGCGCGCATGTCCTGCTTGGTCAGCGACTCTTCGAACAGAGCCGCAAAAGATTCGGTATTCGGGGTAGAGGTTTGCAGGTCGGACATAAAAATCAGAATTTGCATGGTTTTCGCAGCGCCTGGCTCACCGGACGGTCAGCAACTTCGGCAAAAACGCGAATGCCACGCGGGGTTAAAGGGTTAAAAACAACGCTTCGCGACCATCGCGAAGCACCTACCAACAACGGAACTGTTGCGCCGCCGCTGCGTTACTGTTTCGAGTCACGCATGCGGGACTAGCGCTTCATACCATTGCACCACCTGCTCGACCGCCTGGTCGACCGACAATGCGGAGGTATCAAGCAGCTTTGCATCCGCCGCGGGCTTGAGCGGCGCGGCTGCGCGCTGACTGTCACGCTCGTCGCGCTCACGCAAATCCCGGAGCAAGTCATCTATATTAGCAGAAAATCCTTTTTGGATCAATTGCTTATGCCGGCGCGCCGCGCGCGCTTCCACGCTCGCGGTCATGAACACTTTCAGCACCGCATCCTGGAAGATCACGGTGCCCATGTCGCGACCGTCGGCAACAAGCCCCGGCTCCTTGCGAAACGCCCGCTGACGCGCCACCAGCGCGGCTCGCACGGGCACGTGCACGGCGATCGCCGAGGCCTGGCTGCCCACTTCCTCGGCGCGGATTTCGTTCGACACGTCGACGCCGTCGAGCTGCGCGAGCCCCTCGCGAAACGTGATGTGAAGGTCGTCGATCAGCGTCACGAGCGCGTCGACGTCGTTTTCGGCAACGCCGTAGCGCAGGCTCGCGAGCGCCGCGAGCCGGTAGAGCGCGCCGCTGTCGAGCAGGTGAAAGCCGAGGTTCGCGGCGACCAGCGCGGCCACGGTGCCTTTGCCGGAGGCACTCGGGCCGTCGATCGTAATGACGGGCGTCTGGTGAAAGGGACGGGTCGGTTTCATCGAAAAAGTCGCACGTCAGTCGGTTCGCAAGCGAATCCGGGTTGAATCAGGGTTGGGCGAGCGCGGCGAAGCGCTCGAAATAATCGGGGAACGTCTTGCCGACGCACTTCGGGTCGTTGATGCGGACCGGCACGCCGCCCAGGCTCACGAGCGAGAAGCACATCGCCATGCGATGGTCGTCGTAGGTGTCGATCGCGGCGTTCGGAATCAGCTTTTCGGGCGGCGTGACGACAAGGAAATCCTCGCCCTCCTGCACCTTCGCGCCGACCTTGCGCAGTTCGGTCGCCATCGCGGCGATGCGGTCGGTCTCCTTCACGCGCCAGCTCGCGATGTTGCGCAGCGTGGTCGTGCCGTCCGCGAACAGCGCGGCGACGGCGATCGTCATCGCGGCATCGGGAATCAGGTTGAAGTCCATGTCGATCGGGTCGAGCTTGCCGTGATCGTTGCCGACGCCGCGCACTTCGATCCAGTCCTCGCCCATCTGCAGGTTCGCACCCATCCGGATCAGCGCATCGGCAAAGCCGACATCGCCCTGGATGCTCGCGCGGCCGACGCCCTCCACTTTCAGCGGGCCGCCGCCGAGCGCGCCCGCCGCAAGGAAATACGACGCCGACGACGCATCGCCCTCCACCATGATCCGGCCCGGCGACTGATAGCGCTGCCCCGCCGGCACGACGAACTGGTGCCAGCCGTGCCGCTCGACCTTGATGCCGAAGCGCTCCATCAGCTTGATCGTGATCTCGATGTACGGCTTCGAGATCAGTTCGCCCTCCACCTGCACGGTGGTGACGCCGCTCGCGGTACGCAGGAGCGGCAGCGTCAGCAGCAGCGAGGTCAGGAACTGGCTCGACACGTCGCCGCGCACGCGGATCGGCGCCTCGGCGGAAATCTGCGCGGGACGAATCCGCAGCGGCGGATAGCCTTCGTTCTGCTCGTAGTCGATCTGCGCGCCGATCTGCCGCAAGCCGTCGACGAGATCGCCGATCGGCCGCTCGTGCATGCGCGGCACGCCGTGGATCCGGTAGTCGCCGCCGTTCACGGCGAGCGCCGCGGTCAGCGGACGCACCGCCGTGCCCGCGTTGCCGAGGAACAGGTCGGCCGTGCGCGCGGTGAACGCGCCGCGCGTGCCGGTGACGACACAGGTGTCGCCGTCGCGCTTCAGACGCACGCCGAGCTTTTCGAGCGCGTCGAGCATCACGCGGGTGTCGTCGGAATCGAGCAGGTTCGTGATCGTCGTGTCGCCCTCGGCGAGCGCCGCGAGCAGTAGCACACGGTTCGAGATGCTCTTCGAGCCGGGCAGACGAACCGTGCCGGACGCACGGGAAAAAGGTCCGAGATCGAGGAATTCCATGATGAGTCCAGTTTCCGGTTATTTCGACGCGTCGCTGCCGGCCACGCCGGTTGCGCGCTGTTCCTGCCATTGACTGCGCGCGACGCGCGAGCGCGCGAACACGGCTTCGAGCGCGGCGCCGTCGCCGGCTTCGATCGCCGTGCGCAGGCGCGCGAGCACCGCGGTGTAAGCGTCGAGTTCGTCGAGCAACGCGGCCCGATTGGCGACGCACACGTCGCGCCACATTTCCGGGCTCGACGCGGCGATGCGTGTGAAGTCGCGAAAGCCGCCCGCCGCGAACGAGAACTTCAACGCGGCATCGGGCGAATTGAGAATCTGCTCGACGAGCGCGAACGACAGCACGTGCGGCAGATGGCTGACCGACGCGAACACGCGGTCATGCTGCTCGGGCAGCATGTCCCGCACGAGCGCGCCGGTTGCGCGCCACATCGCCGCGACCCGCTCGACCGCCTGCGGCGCATTCTCCGGCAGCGGACACAGCACGACGTTGCGATTCACGTACAGATCGGGCAAGGCGGCGTCGACGCCGCTCGACTCGCGCCCGGCAATCGGATGGCCCGGCACGAACTGGCCGATCCGCGCGCCGAGCGCCGCGCGCGCCGCGGCCACCACGTCGGACTTGGTGCTGCCCGCGTCGGTAACGATCGTGTTTGCATCGAGATACGGCGCGATGCGCTCGAGCAACGGCTGCGTCTGGGCGACCGGCGCCGCGAGCAGCACGAAATCCGCGCCGGCGAGCGCGGCGCGCAACGCGGCATCGTCGTCGAGCGACGCGGCGTCATCGATCACACCGAGCGCCAAGGCGCGCTCGCTCGACGCGGACGTCCGTCCCACGCCGATCACCGTGCGCGCCCCATCGGCCTCGCCGCGTTCGCGCAAGGCGCGCGCGAGCGATCCGCCAATCAGGCCGACACCGAAAATCACCAGCTTGTCAAAAGAAAACGCGGCCACGTCGGTCACACAGTCGGTTACACAATAAGCACGCCAGCCTCGCTGGGCGGGCGCGCGGTTCAAGAAGGATCAGCGCTGATTCACGCCAAAGGCGCGGCAAGCTCCGCAAGCGCCTTTTCGAGCGCCGCGACAAACGCGTCGTTTTCCTCGGGCAGCCCGATCGTAATACGCAGCCATTGCGGCAAACCGTAGTTGGCGACCGGCCGCACGATCACGGCCTGTTTCAGCAGCGAGAGGTTCACACGGGCGCCCGCCGAATCGTCGTTGCCGACGCGCACGAGCACGAAATTGCCCGCGGACGGCACGTATTCGAGGCCGAGCCGGTCGAACGCCTCGGTCAAACGACGATAGCCTTGCGCATTCAGCGCCGCGCTCTTTTCGAGAAACTCGCTGTCGTTCAGTGCGGCGATGGCCGCGGCCTGCGCGAGCGTATTCACGTTGAACGGCTGACGCAGACGGTTCAGCAGATCGGTCAATTCAGGCTGCGCGATCGCAAAGCCGATGCGCAAACCGGCGAGCCCGAACGCCTTCGAGAACGTGCGCGACACGAGCAGGTTCGGGTAGCGGCGCACCCAGTCGATCGAATCGTAGCGCTTGTCCGCCGGCAGATATTCGGTGTACGCCTCGTCGAGCACGACGACCACATGGCGCGGCACCTTGTCGAGAAACGCCGCGAGTGTCGGGCCGTCGACGAACGTGCCGGTCGGATTGTTCGGATTGGCGACGAAGACAAGCCGGGTGTCGTCGTCGATCGCGGCGAGCATCGCGTCGAGATCGTGACCATGACGCACCGCCGGCACAGCGATCGCGCGCGCGCCGACGCCCTGCGCCGCAAGCGCATAGACCATGAACGAATACTGCGAGAACACGACCGCCTGGCCTTTCTCGACGAACGCATGAGCGGCGAGTTCGAGAATGTCGTTGCTGCCGTTGCCGAGCGTGATCCACTCGGCCGGCACGCCGTAGCGCGCGGCGAGTGCCGCCTTCAGCTCGAAGCCGTTCGAATCCGGATAACGGCCAAGATCGGCGATCGCCTGCGCCATCGCGCGCTGCGCCGAGGCAGGCATGCCGAGCGGATTTTCATTCGACGCCAGCTTCACGATGCTCGCCTCTTCAAGATCGAACTCGCGGGCCACTTCCGAAATCGGCTTGCCGGCGATGTACGGCGCGATCGCGCGCACGTAGGAAGGGCCGAAAGACGCTGTCATGAAAAATCTCCGAACGACGATGATGGGTGAAACTGATGGGTGAAACACGCGCAAATATGCCGTCCGAACACCCGGATCAGACCGCCGGGCAACGCACTGCGCGTCGCACGGATTCCGCTGACCGCCCCTAGCGGGCGCGCGGATACGAGCCGAGTATCTTCAGGAACGCGGCCTTCTCGCCGAGTCCGGCCAGCGCGGCGGCCACGGCCGCATCGTCACGATGGCCCTCGATGTCGATATAGAAGTAATACTCCCACGTGCCGACGCGCGCCGGACGCGACTCGAAACGCGTCATCGACACGCCGTGGCGCGAGAGCGGCTCGAGCAGCTTGACCATCGCGCCCGGCTCGTTGGGAACCGACACGATCAGCGAGGTCTGGTCGTGGCCGCTCGGGCCGGTCGGCTGCTTGCCGATCATGACGAAGCGCGTGCGGTTGTGCGGGTCGTCCTGAATCAGCGCGTTGGTGACCTGCAGGCCGTAGTGGATCGCGGCGCGATCGCCGGCGACGGCGGCAACGCCCGGATCTTCGGCCGCCATGCGCGCGGCTTCCGCATTGCTCGACACCGCCTCGCGCTTCAGATGCGGCGCGTTCGTCGATAGCCAGCGCTGGCACTGCGCGAGCGCCTGCGCATGCGCGCATACGCGCGTCACACCGGCGAGACCGTTTTGCGTGAGCAGGTTGTGATGGATCGGCAACGCGAGTTCGCCGCCGATAATCAACTGCGTCTGCAGCAACAGATCGAGCGTGCGCGACACCGCGCCTTCGGTCGAATTCTCGACCGGCACGACGCCGAAGTCGGCGGCGCCCGCCTCGACCGCGCGGAACACTTCGTCGATCGACGGACACGGCAGCCCTTCGATCGACTGACCGAAGTACTCGTGCATCGCCTGTTCGCTATAGGTGCCGACCGGCCCGAGGTAGGCCGCCTTGAGCGTCTTTTCGAGCGCGCGGCTCGCCGCCATGATCTCGCGCCAGATCGCGCCGATATGCTCGTCCTTGAGCGGTCCCGCGCTCATCTCCTGCAAGCGCGCGATCACCTGCAATTCGCGCTCGGGGCGGAACACCGGCGCGTTGAAATGCTTCTTGACCTCGCCCACCTCGAGCGCGACCGACGCGCGCTGGTTCAGGAGCGCGATCAGTTGCGCGTCGAGCGCGTCGATACGATCGCGCAGAGGTTTGAGTCGTGTATTGAGTTCGTCGTCCATGCGTGAAAAATGGCTCTGCCGGGTAACTGCTGGAAAAGATGCGCGCGCCTGCCGGTCAATACGGCTCAGGCGCTGCGCTGTTCGAATTCCTTCATGTATTCGACAAGCGACTTGACGCCTTCGAGCGGGACGGCGTTATAAATCGACGCCCGCATGCCGCCGACGGACTTGTGGCCCTTTAGCTGCACCAATCCCCGCGCTTTCGCGCCGGTCAGGAAATCTTCGTTGCGCGACTCGTCGACGAGGAAGAACGGTACGTTCATCCGCGAACGCGAGCCACGTTCGACCTTGTTCAGATAGAAGCGGCTCGAATCGATCGCGTCGTACAGCAGCTTCGACTTTTCGAGATTGCGCGCTTCCATCGCCGCCAGGCCGCCCTGCTTTTTCAACCACTTGAACACGAGCCCGGCGATATAGATCGCGTAGGTGGGCGGCGTGTTGTACATCGAATTGTTTTCGGCGACGGTCTTCCATTCGAACGCCGACGGACAGATCGGCATCGCGCGATCGAGCATGTCCTCGCGCACGATCACGACCGTGACACCGGCCATGCCGATATTCTTCTGCGCGCCGCCGAACAGCACGCCGTATTTGGCGATGTCCATCGGGCGCGACAGGATATGCGACGACGCGTCCGCGACGAGCGGAATCTCGCCGAGATCGGGAATCTCGAACGTCTCGACGCCGTGAATCGTCTCGTTCGTGCACAGATGCACGTAGGCCGGATCGTCCGATAGTTGCCATTCCGAGTGCGCCGGCGCGCGCGTGAAGCCGCTCGCGGTCTGACCGGTCGCGGCCAGATGCACGGTGCCGTATTTCTGCGCTTCCTTGAACGACTTCTGCGACCACGAGCCAGTCACGACGAAGTCGGCGCGCGGCTTCGTGCCGAGCAGATTCATCGGCACGATGGCGTTTTCGCCGAGCCCGCCGCCCTGCAGGAACAGGATGCGATGACTGGCCGGCACCTGCAGCAGTTCGCGCAGATCGGTCAACGCTTCCTCGTGGATCGACATGAACTCCTTGCCGCGATGGCTCATTTCCATCACGCTCATGCCGCTGCCGTGCCAGTTGAGCATCTCGTCGGCTGCCTGGCGCAGCACTTCTTCGGGCATGGCCGCCGGGCCGGCGGAGAAATTAAAGACGCGCATGTGGAGTCCTGGAAGCGGGCGCGAAAAAACGGAATCGCGCGGGAAATCGGCGAAAAGACCTGCGAAATGGCTCGCCGAAAAAGAAAATGGCCGTCTGCGCCAGTGCGCAAACGACCATTATCGCATTGTCGCCGCCAACCCGCCACGCCGCGTGGCCCGGCGGCTGCGCCCTCCCGGGCATTGACCCGACGGACGCGGCGGCAGGCTGCGCACTCAGCGCAGCCGTGCGAGCGGAATTTACTTGGCGGCCGGCTTGACCGAGGCGACTTCCTTGTCGGCTTGAGCGCGCGTTGCCTTGATCGATTCCGGCATGTACTTCTGCATCAGACCGTTCACGACGTCGCGACCAACCTGATCCTGCACCTGGATGAACTTGCGGCCAGTCGGGCTCTTGTAGAACGTGGTCAGGTCCTTGATTTCCGACGTGCTGTAGTACTTCGCGTACGCGTCGTACTGAGCCTGCATTGCGTCCTGACGGAAGGCGTCCGTTGCGAACACCTGACCTGCGCCGTCGACCAGCTTCGGCACTGCGTTCTGCTGCAGCGACGGAACGGCAGCCTGCTTCTGCTTGTCCGTCAGCGTCTTGTTTTCGCTCAGCGCGTCCGACAGGATGGCCGGCACGAGCTGCTTGGCCTGCATCTGCGCGCTGTTGCCGATTGCACCGACCAGCTTCTGCGCGTCGATGGCGTCGAGCAGGTCCTTGATGGCAGCCTGCTTGGCCGGATCAACCGGTGCTGCGGCAGCAGCCGGTGCCGCCGGCGCCTGGTTCTGCAGCGCTTGAGCCATGGCGAAGGTCGGTACGAGGGCAGCCAGCAACATCAGTTGTTTGAATCGTTTTTGCATCATTACTCCCTAAGAGAAATTAACTTGAACCGCGCGCCTCGCTGGAAGCGCGTATCGGCCCGATACGCGAGGATTCGCAGCGTAGCTTCAACTTATTAACCGGGGCTGAAACCACCGGCACGGATCAGACCGCGCCGCCTTCGTCGTTGTCGCCTTCAGCGGGGCTTTCGGAATCGCTCTCCGCCTCGCCTTCAGCCTCAGCCACCTGTTGCAGACCGGACAGCTTGGTCCCTTCGTCAAGGCTGATGAGTGTAACACCTTGGGTTGCGCGCCCCATTTCGCGGATTTCCGAGACACGCGTGCGGATCAGCACGCCCGTCGTCGTGATCAGCATGATCTGCGCCTCCGGGCCCACCAGCGTCGCGGCGACGACCTTGCCGTTGCGCTCCGACGTCTGGATCGCGATCATGCCCTTCGTGCCGCGGCCGTGACGCGTGTACTCGGTGATCGAAGTGCGCTTGCCAAAACCGTTTTCGGTCGCGGTCAGCACCGACTGCTGCTCGTCGCCGGCCACCAGCAGCGCGATCACGCTCTGCCCGTCTTCGAGCTGCATGCCGCGCACGCCGCGCGCTTCACGGCCCATCGGACGCACGTCGTTTTCGTCGAAGCGCACCGCCTTGCCCGAATCCGAGAACAGCATCACGTCGTGCTGGCCGTCCGTAATGGCCGCGCCGATCAGGTAGTCGCCCTCATCGAGGCCGACCGCAATAATACCCTTGCGCAGCGGGCGGCTGAATGCTTCGAGCGGAGTCTTTTTTACCGTTCCTAACGCGGTAGCCATGAACACGAATTTGTCGGCCGAAAACTCCTTGACCGGCAGCACGACCGTGATCTTTTCGCCTTCCTGCAACGGGAACATGTTGACGATCGGGCGGCCGCGCGAATTGCGCGAGCCCTGCGGCACTTCGTAGACCTTGACCCAGTACACGCGGCCGCGGTTCGAGAAGCACAGGATGTGGTCGTGCGTATTGGCGATGAAGAGCGTGTCGATCCAGTCGTCTTCCTTCATCGAGGTGGCCTGTTTGCCGCGACCACCGCGCTTCTGGGCCCGATATTCGGACAACGGCTGCGATTTCACGTAACCCGCGTGCGACATGGTCACGACCATTTCCTGCGGCGTGATCAGGTCTTCGGTATTCAGTTCGGTCGCGTTCAGCTCGATCTTCGAGCGGCGCGCATCGCCGAATTCGGCCTTGATCGACGTGAGTTCCTCGACGATGATCGCCGAAATGCGTTCCGGGCGCGCCAGGATGTCGAGCAGGTCGGCGATCTGCGCCATGACGTCGCGATACTCGCCGATGATCTTGTCCTGCTCGAGACCGGTCAGGCGCTGCAGACGCATCTGCAGGATTTCCTGCGCCTGGGTGTCGGACAGACGGTAGAGGCCGTCGGCCTGCATGCCGAACGACGGATTCAGCCCCTCCGGACGGTAAGCCTCGCGGCCACCCGCCGTGGCGTTGTCGGCCTCGGCGCGCGACAGCATGTCGCGCACGAGCGACGAATCCCACGCGCGCGACATCAGTTCCTGCTTGGCGATAGGCGGCGTGGGCGCGGCCTTGATGAGCGCGATGAATTCGTCGATGTTCGCGAGCGCAACCGCGAGACCTTCGAGCACGTGGCCGCGTTCGCGCGCCTTGCGCAGTTCGAAGACCGTGCGCCGCGTCAGCACTTCCCGGCGATGCGACAGGAAGCACGTCAGCATTTCCTTCAGATTCAGCAGCTTAGGCTGGCCGTCGACGAGCGCGACCATGTTCATGCCGAAGGTGTCCTGAAGTTGGGTCGCCTTGTACAGATTGTTCAGCACGACTTCGGGCACTTCGCCGCGCTTCAACTCGATCACGACGCGCATGCCGCTCTTGTCGGATTCGTCGCGGATGTCGGAAATGCCTTCGAGCTTCTTCTCGTTGACGAGCTCGGCGATACGCTCGAGCAGCGAACGCTTGTTCACCTGATACGGCAGCTCGTCGACGATGATCGCCATGCGCTGGCCGCGGTCGATTTCCTCGAAGTGCGTGAGCGCGCGCATGACCACGCGGCCGCGCCCCGTGCGATAGCCGTCGCGCACGCCTGCCACGCCATAGATGATGCCGGCGGTCGGGAAGTCGGGCGCGGGGATGATCTCGATCAGCTCGTCGATCGTCGCTTCGGGGTTTTTCAGCAGATGCTGACAGGCGTCGACGACCTCGTTGAGGTTGTGCGGCGGGATGTTGGTTGCCATGCCGACCGCGATGCCCGACGAGCCGTTGATCAGCAGGTTCGGGATGCGCGCGGGCAGGATGGCCGGTTCGTTTTCGCTGCCGTCGTAGTTCGGCACGAAGTCGACCGTTTCCTTGTCGATGTCGGCCAGCAGTTCGTGGCCGATCTTCGCCATGCGGATTTCGGTGTAGCGCATGGCCGCGGCGTTGTCGCCGTCGACCGAACCGAAGTTGCCCTGGCCGTCGACCAGCATGTAGCGCAGCGAGAAGTCCTGCGCCATGCGAACGATGGTGTCGTAGACAGCCGTGTCGCCGTGCGGATGGTATTTACCGATGACATCGCCGACGATACGCGCCGACTTCTTGTACGCCCGGTTCCAGTCGTTGTTCAGCTCGTGCATCGCGTATAGCACGCGCCGGTGCACCGGCTTCAGGCCATCGCGGACATCGGGAAGCGCTCGCCCTACGATCACGCTCATCGCGTAATCGAGATACGAACGGCGCATTTCCTCCTCTAGGGAGATTGGCAGAGTCTCTTTGGCGAATTGATCCATTATCCGTATCTTTTACGTGCGAAGGCGACGGGTTCGCAGCACCTTCGCGTAAGCATTGCAGGCGCAACGCATCACGCGATTCTAACATGCCGGGCATCCGCCTCCGGCGATGGTACGTATACATATTAGAGGGCACGCGAGAACACCATTCCGACCTGCCACTTTCTGTCACGATCAGGCTCGATTCCTGCATGAGGCGATTCGCCGCTGAGCCAGGCCTGGCGTACCCGCGCGGCGAATATCTTTGTTGCGCATGCACCACAATTGAAGAGGGATTTGATGGGGGGCGGATTTTTTTTTCGTAGGAGGGGAACGATATGGCAAAATGCCAACGCACAAAGAGTCAGACGCTGCTCGAAGTCTACACAGACGTTTTTTGTTCTGCACCAATGTTATACTTCGAGCAATGTATGACTTGTCTTCGTCAACAGGCTCGCAGTAAACCTGCGGTAATCTCAATTTCGAGAGGAGAAATATGAATAAACTTTCAAAGCTCGCGTTCATTGCAGCTACCGCGGTTATGGCTGCATCCGCCATGGCACAGTCGGTGCCGGCGTCGCGACAAGCCACGAACGACAACTGGGTGAATGGCACCGGCGAATACGTGTGGATGAACGGCACGAACGAGCTTTGCTGGCGCGATGCATTCTGGACGCCGGCAACGGCTAACGCCAAGTGCGACGGCGCTCTGGTTGCTCAAGCTCCGACCCCGCCGGCACCGGTCGCTCCGGTCGCTCCGATCACCAGCCAGAAGATTACGTACCAAGCCGACGCTCTGTTCGACTTCGACAAGGCAATCCTGAAGCCGGCTGGCAAGGAACGTCTGAGCGAACTGGCAGCGAAGATTCAAGGCATCAACCTCGAAGTCGTGGTCGCTACGGGTCACACCGACCGTATCGGTTCGGACGCATACAACGACCGTCTGTCGATGCGCCGTGCTCAAGCTGTGAAGGCATTCCTGGTCAGCAAGGGCATCGAATCCAACCGTATCTACACGGAAGGCAAGGGTCGCCGCAACCCGGTCACGACCGGCTGCAACCAGAAGAACCGCAAGCAACTCATCGCCTGCCTCGCACCGGACCGTCGCGTGGAAGTCGAAGTTGTCGGTACGCCGAAGCAGTAAGCTGCGACTTACCGCAGTATCGAAAGCCCCGCTCTGGCGGGGCTTTTTTTATGCCCGCGCGCCTCATCGAGCCGGCACTTTTGCCGCCCCGTCTCTCGCCCTATATACTCGGGGTTTATCCTCGAGCGCTCGCTCACCGCTCTCATCGAGGCAGCTTTCGCCATGACCAACGCCGATCCCCACGAACTACAGAAATTCAGCGACCTCGCGCATCGGTGGTGGGACCCGAATGCCGAATTCAAGCCGTTGCACGAACTCAACCCGATTCGCCTCGGCTGGATCGACGCTCACGCGCATCTGGCTGGCAAAAAAGTGCTGGATATCGGTTGCGGCGGCGGCATTCTGTCGGAATCGATGGCGAGTCTCGGCGCTCATGTGAAGGGCATCGACCTGTCGACGCAGGCACTCGGCGTCGCAGATCTGCACAGCCTTGAAAGCGGTGTAACAGTCGATTACGAAGAAATCGCCGCCGAAGCACTCGCTGCCCGCGAACCGGCCACCTACGACGTGGTCACCTGCATGGAAATGCTCGAACACGTGCCCGAGCCGGCCGCAATCGTCGACGCCTGCAAGAAACTCGTGAAGCCGGGCGGCTGGGTGTTCTTCTCCACCTTGAACCGCAACGTGAAGTCGTACCTGTTCGCGGTGATCGGCGCCGAATACATCGCGCGGATGCTGCCCAAGGGCACGCACGACTATGCGCGCTTCATCCGTCCATCGGAACTCGCGGGCTTCGTGCGCGCCGCCGGCCTGCACACGACCGACATCAAGGGCATCGTCTATAACCCGCTCAGCAAGCATTTCGTGCTGTCGGCCGACACGAGCGTCAACTACATGCTCGCCTGCCGCCTCGACACCTGAACGTCCCGACCCGCTTTGACCCGCCGCCTCCGATCGAACAATGAGCGACCCGACTCCCCTACCCCAACGCGAAGACAATGACGACGCACTCGGTCTTTGCCAGGCCGTGCTTTTCGACCTCGACGGCACGCTAGCCGACACGGCACCCGATCTCGCGGCGGCCGTCAACAAGATGCGCCACGATCGCGGACTCGACATGGTCCCGCTCGAAAAGCTGCGTCCACTCGCGTCCGCGGGTGCGCGTGGGCTGATCGGCGGCGCGTTCGGCATTGGACCGGATCATCACGAATTCACCTCGATGCGCGAGGAATTCCTCGCCAACTACGAAGCGGATCTGTGCATCGAGACCACGCTCTTTCCGGGCATCGCCGAAGTGCTCGACGAACTCGACGCGCGCGGCGTGCGCTGGGGCATCGTCACGAACAAGGTCGCGCGGCTCACCGAGCCGCTGGTCGCGCAACTCGGCCTCGAGGAACGGGCGGGCTGCGTGGTGAGCGGCGACACCACCCCGCATCCGAAGCCGCATCCCGCGCCCTTGCTGCATGCCGCACGTGACCTCGACGTAGCGCCGGAGCGCATCGTCTATGTCGGCGACGACCTTCGCGACGTGCAGGCGGGCTTTGCTGCCGGCATGAAAACCGTCGCCGCGGCATACGGCTATTGCGGCAACGATATCCCGCCGACGCAATGGCACGCGCAGCACGTGGTCAGATCGCCGGCTGAGTTGCAGAAGCTGCTGCGCGAAATCAGCTGATTACGTGACGCCAATTCGCCAGCATCGCAGCCGTATCGCGCCGATCCGACACACTTGCTGACACTGTTGCGCTGCATCCGCATTGGCGCGCCGTCAACCGGAAGTACGCGGAAACACGACGCGGCCGTCGATCTATTGTAAAATCTCCACTTGGCTCATAGATTCAGAGCAACGAACCGCGGGGGCGACCTGGTTTCGACAGGGGTTGCGAAGCGGCTAGGGCATGTCGAGGACCCGTCACCTCGTTAATCAATGGGAAAAACGTAACTGCAAACGACGATACGTTCGCACTGGCAGCCTAAGGGCCGCCGTCCTCTGCCTAGTTCACTGACGGGCTAGTGTCGCAAGACCGGTAGCAATACCGACAGAGGTCATATACGTCAGTTAAGCCTTGGCGGCGTCACGACGTCCGGGTCGAAAATCTAGTGAATCGCCGTAGCGCAGCGTGTTCGTCCGCGTCGCTCCGGTTAAATCAAAAGACAGAACTAAACATGTAGAACTGGTCGTAGAGGACTTCTGGACGCGGGTTCGATTCCCGCCGCCTCCACCAAACATTGATTGAACACAAAACCCCGTAAGCCGCAAAAGCTTACGGGGTTTTTGTCTTTTCCGGCTCAACCATCGAGCCCGTCACCCGGGCGACAACTGCTCCCGAGCGAATTGGCACCGCGCCTACTCCGCTCCCCGGGTCTACGCACCACCATACATGCGCTCGCAGAGCCCAACGCTCGCCCCGAGCTTGCGCGAAAGATCGAACGCTGCGCGTAGCTGCAGGCCTTT
This sequence comes from Paraburkholderia sp. Cy-641, assembly GCF_011752945.1. Classification (NCBI taxonomy): domain Bacteria; kingdom Pseudomonadati; phylum Pseudomonadota; class Betaproteobacteria; order Burkholderiales; family Burkholderiaceae; genus Paraburkholderia; species Paraburkholderia sp. Cy-641. Next base: position 30,307 of record NZ_VWWM01000048.1, on the reverse strand, counting down.
GAACTCTCCCGACTCGTGGGCCGCCTCGAGCCTCGATGCCGGCCCGGACAGCGTAAGCGCGGCCACGCACTTGTCTTCCGCACCGAAAACCGGTGTGGCGAAGGCGGCCGTATGCTGGTCGCGCGCGCCGGAAGTGAAAAGCGGAATGTCCGGCGTGGCATCGAAAATCGGCTCGCCCAATGCCCAGAACCGCAGGACGCATCCAATCGCCGTATCGTCGAGCGGCAGAGAGGTTCCGGGAAGCCGCGTCTCGCGCAAACCCTCCGCCGGCTCCGCCCTGAACAGGCAAAGACGCTGGGAATTCCCGAGAACGTAGTACGATGCGCTTTCCTTCGTTGCGGCGGCCAGTGCGTGCAGAATCGGCTCGACCACCGACGACAGATGGAAGGATTGCTCGTAGAGCTTCCCGAGATACAGCACCCTCGGACCCAACGAATACATCCCCGCCTCCGAGCGTATGACGTAGTTCGTCCGCTCCAGCGAATTCATCAGGCGATACACCGTCGTCTTGTGCATGCCCGACGCCTGCGCGAGCGCGGCGAGCGACAGCGCTTCCGCGCCAGGCTTGAAGCAATCGAGCAGCGCCAGCGCCTTTTCAACTGACTGAACCCCTTCGTTTCCCATCGCAATCCCCGAATTGGTCGACCGGAGAATTGTACATCGTACAACGTCGTTTTATACCGTAAAAGGGTAAACACCAGTGGATACCGATTAATCGCGCGGCTAAAGTAGTTTCATTAAGTACAACACAGTTGTACATTGTACAACTCAATACATGAGGCTACTCCCATGAGCGCAATTTCCAACGCAACTCCCGCCATCGTTCGCGACTTCGAACGCGTTTCACCTGAACTCGTCGAGGCCGCGTCCCGTTTTCAGGCCGCCATTCTTGCCGACGTTGCCGGCCGCCGCGGCACCCTGCACGGCCGCGTCAAGCCCCTGTCGCCGAACATGAAGGTCGCGGGCCCGGCCGTGACCGTCGAAGTCCGCCAAGGCGACAACCTCGCCATCCATGCCGCGCTCGCCATCGCCAAACCCGGCGACGTGATCGTCGTCGATGGCAAGGGCGATCAGAGCTGCGCGCTCATCGGCGAAATCATGGCGACCCAGGCGCACGCAAGCGGCTTCGCCGGCTTCGTGATCGATGCGGCCGTGCGCGACTCGCACGAACTCGCGAACGGCGCGTTCCCGGTCTTCTCGGCCGGCCTGAATCCGTGCGGCCCGACCAAGGGCGTCGCGGGTCGCGTGAATCATCCGATCGCCGTTGCCGGTGCCGCGGTCAAACCGGGCGACCTCATCGTGGGCGACGCCGACGGCGTCGTCGTGATTGCGCGCGAAGAAGTCGAGCAGATTCTCGTGCTCGCGCAGAAGAAGCTCGACGCGGAAACGGCGCGTATCGCCGCGATCCGCAACGGCGAGGCGCTGCGGCCGGCCTGGGTGGAAAAGGAATTGCGCGCGGCCGGCATGCTGGCCGAAGGCGAGGCGCTGTAATGCAAACGGCCAACCAGAAACCTGTCGTGCTCGTCACGGCGGCGGATCTCGCGCCGCAAGCGCTCGCGTTGCTCGACCGCTTCGAGGTGGTCTTCGCGGGCAAGCAGCCGACCGAGGACGACATCGTCACGCTGTGCGCACAGTACAAGCCGGTCGCGATCATCGTCCGGTATGGCAAGGTCAACGCGCGCATCATGGATGCCAGCGAAAACCTGCGGGTCATTTCCAAGCACGGCAGCGGCATCGACGTGATCGATCAGGACGCCGCGGCGCAACGCGGCATCGCCGTTCGCGCCGCGGCCGGCGCAAACGCGGCCGCCGTCGCCGAGCATGCCTGGGCGCTGATTCTCGCGTGCGCCAAGTCCGTGACCCAGCTCGATGGGCGCATGCGTGCCGGACATTGGGACAAGTCGACGCATAAGTCGGTCGAGCTCAACGGCCGCACCCTCGGTCTCGTGGGTCTCGGCGCGATCGGCCGGCGGGTCGCCGCTGCGGCCCAGGCCTTCGACATGCAGGTGATCGCGTTCGATCCCTATACGAAGGAAGCCCTCGCCGGCGTAAAGCTCGTCACGCTCGACGAGCTTTACGCATCGGCCGACGTGGTCTCGCTGCACTGTCCGCTGACGGCCGAAAACCGCCAGATGATCGATCGCGAAACGCTCGCCAGGCTCAAGCCGGGCGTCATTCTCGTCAATACCGCACGCGGCGGACTCATCGACGAGCCCGCACTCGTCGACGCCCTCGCCAGCGGCCAGGTGCGCGCGGCAGGTCTCGACAGCTTCGACGTCGAACCGATGGCGCATCCCCACCCGCTCCAGCGCGTGACCAACGTGATCCTGTCGCCGCATATCGGCGGCGTGAGCGACGCGGCCTACGTGAACATGGGCAAGGGTGCGGCGGCGAATGTGCTCGCAGCGATCGAAGAGCACGCCCAACGCCTCGTGTGATCGGCGCCAGAGTCAGAGGTTGATATGTATTTGCTCAAGTCCCCGGAAGTCCGCGAAGCGGAAGTCTTCACCCGCATGCCGGAGCGTTTTCGCAAGCCCGGCGTGCAGACCGAATGGGCGCGCGCCAATCGCGGCGGTCAGTCGACCGATTCGTTTCTCGAAGGCCCGGTCTGGAGTCCTTCGGGTCATCTCTACGTGACCGACATTCCGCATGGCCGCATCTTCCGCATTGCCGGCGACGGCGAGTGGGAACTGATCGCCGAATACGACGGCGAGCCCAACGGCATGAAGCGGCTCGACGACGCCCACCTGCTCATCACCGACTATCGCAACGGGCTGATGCGGCTGGACATCGAGCGCGGCACAGTGTCGCCTTATCTCGAGCGCCGCAATACCGAGCGCTTCCGGGGCGTCAACGATCTGACCTTCGACTCGGCCGGCAATCTGTACTTCACGGATCAGGGGCAGACAGGTCTGCACGATCCGACCGGGCGCGTCTACCGTCTTTCGCCGCAGGGCAAGCTCGATATGCTGCTCGGCAATTGCCCGAGCCCCAACGGCCTCGTGCTCTCGCCCGACGAAAAGGTGCTCTACGTCGCGATGACACGCGGCAATTGCGTGTGGCGCGTCCCGCTTCAGGCGGACGGATCGGTCAGCAAGGTCGGGCAGTTCTTTACCTCGTATGGCCCGAGCGGCCCGGACGGACTCACCATCGATACGGCGGGACGCCTGTTCGTCGCCAATCCCGGTCTTGGCCGTGCGTGGGTCCTCAATCACCTGGCGGAACCCGAAGTTGTCCTGACCAGTCCGGCAGGCGCATCGCTCACCAATCTTTGCTTTGGCGGGCCCGACATGAAGACGCTCTTCATGACTGAATCCGTCTCGGGAACCGTCCTGCGAGCCGACATGGATATCGCCGGCCCGCTTCCTCAGCAGGCCAGGCACACTCACTAGCCGGCATCCAGGCGGATCGCTGCCGCGACCCGCCCGTCCGATCAGAACACGTTGCGCCCGGCGAGGCGCAATGGAGGAGCGCACATGCAAGTTTCCCGAACCTTGAGCGCGAACAGCGCGCCGCCCGACAACCCCATGCCCGGGCATCCGGCAATGCACCCGGAGCACTATGCCGCCAGCGAGCGCACGCTCGCCAAGGCCTATCGCCGGATATTGCCGTTCATTTTCGCGTGCTACGTGGTCAGTTATCTCGACCGCACCAACGTCGGATTCGCAGCACTGACGATGAACCGCGAGCTCGGCCTCACCGCCCAGGAATTCGGCCTGGGCGCCGGGCTCTTTTTCATCGGCTATTTCCTGTTCGAAATCCCGAGCAATCTGATCATGCAGAAGGTCGGCGCGCGCGTCTGGATCGCCCGAATCATGATTACGTGGGGCCTGATTTCGATGGCGACGGCTTTCGTCACGGGGCCGAAGAGCTTTGCCGCCGCCCGCTTCCTGCTCGGTCTCGCGGAAGCCGGCTTCACGCCCGGCATCTATCTGTACTTCACGCACTGGTTCCCCGGCAGATGGCGCGCGAAGATCACGGCGGCCTTCCTCGTCGGCATTCCGGTCGCGAACATGATCGGCTCGCCGATCTCCGGAGCGCTGCTGCAACTGGGCGGCCTGCACGGGCTGCTCAGCTGGCAATGGCTTCTGCTCGCGGAAGGCTTGCCGGCCATCCTGCTCGGCATCGTGTGTCTCTTCGTGCTGGCCGACCGTCCGGAGAAAGCGCGCTGGCTGAGCGAGGAAGACAAGCAGTTCCTCGCGCAACGCCTCGCGCTCGAACAGCAGGGCATCGCCAGAAAACATGGCGCCAGGCTGCGCGACGCCATGACGAACTGGCGAGTCTTCGTGCTGGCGTTCGTCAACTTCTGCGGGATTGTCGGCTCGATCGGCGTCGGCTTGTGGATGCCGCAAATCATCAAGCAATTCGGTGTCAGCCATGCGGTCGTCGGCTGGCTCGCGGCGATTCCCTACGCGCTCGGCGCCGTGCTCATGCTGGTGTGGGCGAGAGTCGCCAACCGCGCGTCGAACCGCGTACCCTACGTGGCGGGCGCGCTGCTCCTCGCCGCGGCGTCGCTCGCCGTCAGCACGGTGCTCGACGTCCCGACGCTCAAGCTGATGGCGCTGTGCCTGACGGTCAGCGGCATCCTCGCCTTCCAGGCAACCTACTGGGCGATCCCGTCGGGATTTCTCACGGGCCGCGCCGCGGCAGGCGGCCTCGCGCTGATCGTCTCGGTCGGCAACCTCGGCGGCTTTGTCGGGCCGTCGATGATCGGTGGCATCAAGGAGTTCTCCGGCAACTTCACCGCGCCTTTGCTCGCGGTGGCGTGCGTGATGCTGGTCGGCGCCCTGACGATCGCGTGGCTGGGAGACCCCGGCGCGGACGCCGGCGAAGCCTCGCGCACCTGACACCGTTGCCTCACCCATAACTTCAATAGACCTAAACGACTTTCCGGAGACATCATGCCGTACAAAAAGGCCGTCACGACCTTCGCCACCCAGCCTCCCGTTCCGTTGCGCGCCGCCGCTGCACTGGCCGCGCTCGCGCTCACTCCTCTCGCGGCGCATGCGCAAAGCAGCGTGACGCTTTATGGCATCGTCGATGTCGGTGTGGAGCACATCAACAACACGCCGACGGGCGGCGCAGTGACCCGCGAGGTCTCGGGCAATCTCTCGGGTTCGCGCTGGGGTTTGAAGGGCATCGAGGATCTCGGCGGCGGGATGCAGGCGATCTTCACCCTCGAAAACGGCTTCAACATCAACGACGGCACGCTCGCGCAATCGACCAAGGGGCTGGGCGCCAATGCGGCCACCACCTCGCGCCTTTTCGGCCGCCAGGCCTGGGTCGGCCTCGCGTACGGCAATCAGAAGCTGACCTTCGGCCGGCAGAACTCGGTCTTCTACGATCAGGCGGTCGTGTTCGATCCGATGGGCGCGTCGTCGCGCTATTCGACCTTGTCGGTCGACTACGCAGCCGCGGGGCGCATCGACAACGCCGCGAAATACGTCGGCGCGTTCGGGCCCGTAACCGTTGCGGCCATGTACAGCACGCGCTATGACACGGGATACGGCAGCGAAGTGCCGGGCGCCCAACTGACCGGCCGCTACTTCGGCGGCTCGCTTACTTACGCGCGCGGCCCGCTCGCGGCGAGCGTGTCCTACGAACAGCGCAACAGCAACACCGTCGCCACGAACACCGCCACGGAGCGCCGCGCGGTCGCGGCGGCAACGTATGCCATCGGCAGCCTGAAGGCATTCGCCGGCTATCGCTATCTGCAGGCGTCGAACGCGTTCCTGCCTGCCAATCCGATCGCGCTCGCGAACGGTGCGCAGTCGAGCGCCGCCAATCTGTACTGGGCCGGCGCGCTCTATAACTTCACGCCGGTTTTCTCCGTCACCGCGTCGGCCTACTACCAGGACGTCCATTCGACGAGCGCCGATCCCTGGATGGCGGTGCTCAGCGCCGACTACCTGCTCTCGAAAAGCACCGACCTCTACGCGACCGCCGGCTTCGCGCGCAACAAGGGCAACTCCGCGCTCGGCGTGAACGGCTACGGCACCGTCGCGGCGGGCTACGACCAGACCGGCTTCGTGGTCGGCATGCGCAAGAAGTTCTAGGCGGCGAGGCCATGCAGATCGTCCACGCCCCTCACCTGCCCATCCGGGAAAACTGGCTCGCGCGGCGGCGCGAGGAAGTGTTGCAGCCGGAGCTCGCCATCGTCGACGCGCACCATCACCTGTGGGACCGGCAGACGGGCCGCTACCTCGCCGACGAATTGCGGCAGGACACGGGCGGCGGCCATCGCATCGTCTCGACGGTCTACGTGCAGTGCCGCTCCATGATGCGAAGCCACGGCCCCGACGCCATGAAGCCCGTCGGCGAAGTCGAATTCGCCAACGGCGTCGCCGCGATGTTCGCCAGCGGTGCCTATGGCGCTTCGCGCTGCTGCGAGGCCATTGTCGGCGGCGCGGACCTCGCGCTCGGTCACGCCGTCGCACCGGTGCTCGAAAAGATGCTCGACGTCTCGGACGGGCGGCTGCGCGGCATTCGCAATCCGCTCGCATGGCATGACAGCGAGGCGGTGCGGTCGAGCCCGGTCGTGCCGCCGCCCGATCTCATGCAGCGCCGGTCGTTTATCGACGGTGTGCAAACGCTCGCGACATACGGTCTCAGTCTCGACGCCTGGGTCTATCACACCCAGCTCGATGCGCTCTACGACCTCGCCGTGCAAGCGCCGAACGTGACGATCGTGATCGATCACTTCGGCGGTCCGCTCGGCATCGGGCCTTACATCGGCGAGCAGGCCGAAGTGCGACGCGCCTGGACGGCCGCACTGCGGCGCCTCGCGCATCTGCCGAACACCCGCATGAAACTCGGCGGCGCCGGCCTGACCGTATTCGGTTTCGACTTCGCGGCGGCCGAACTCCCGCCGTCGTCCACCGACCTCGCGGCCGCGTGGGCGCCGATGTTCGAGACCTGCGTCGAGCTTTTCGGCGCGCAACGCTGCATGTTCGAAAGCAATTTCCCGGTCGACAAGGGGATGTTCGGCTACACGGTGCTCTGGAACGCCTTCAAGCGCCTGGCAGGCAGTGCGTCGCCTGACGAGCGTGCCGCGCTGTTCAGCGGAACCGCCGCGTCGACCTACGGGTTGGACCTATCAGGAGACAAGACATGAAACCGGAAACGGCGACGGTAGCGACCGCGGCAAGCGGCGCCAGCACGCACGCGAAGGGGTACCGCGACATCTCGCGCGCGGAATGGCGCTCGCTGTCACTGGCGGGTCTGGGCTGGACCTTCGAGAGCTACGACTCCTTTCTCCTGTCGCTGCTGTTGCCCACGCTGGCCTTGCAGTTCGGCCTGAGCAAAGCGCAGCTCGGCCTCTTCACGAGCATCACCGCCGCCGGGCAGATCGTCGGCGGCATTCTCTTCGGCTATGTGTCGGATCGCCTCGGCCGCGTGCGTACGGCGTTGCTGTGTATCGGCATTTATTCACTGTTCTCAGGACTGCTTGCGTTTGCGCCGAACGAGCACTGGTTCGCCGTCTCGCGATTCTGCGGCGCGTTGGGCATGGGCGGCATGTGGACGGCCGGCGCCGCGCTCGTCGCCGAAACCTGGCATGCGAGCCGGCGCGGCAAAGGCGGCGCGCTCATGCAGATGGGGCTGCCGATCGGCGCGATCATCGCCATCAGCGTGGCGGGCATCGTGAGCATGGCTAACGGCGGACTCGCCGGCAACGGCTGGCGCCTGCTGTTTCTGATCGGCGCGCTGCCGTTCTTCATTCTCTTCTGGGTCGCGCGCAAGACGCCCGAATCGCCGATCTGGCTCGAACGCAAACAGGCCGCGCGGCACGACAAGGCGCATCCGTCCGCCGCTGCCACGCAGCTCAACGTGCGGGGTTTGCTGACCGCGTTCACGTTCATCTTCTTCCTGCAATACCTGTACTGGGGCGTTTTCACGTGGACACCCACGTTCCTCGTGACGGTGAAGCACCTCGACTTCGTGCACAGCCTCAAGTTCGTTCTCGCGTTGCAGTTCGGCGCCATCTCGGGCTTCCTGCTGTTCTCGGCCTTCGTCGACAGGATCGGCCGGCGGCCCATGTTCATCGCTTATCTGCTCGTGGGCGCAGCAGCCGTAGGCGTCTATATCTTCTCCGCGAATCCGTTGCTGCTGATGGCCGCGATCTTTCTCACCGGGTTCGGCGTGAACGGCATCTTCGCGGGTGCGGGCCCCTTTCTCGCCGAGATCATCGGCGACACGGCCTCGCGCGGCTTTCTCATGGGCCTCGCCTATAACGGCGGACGGCTCGGCGGCTTTATCGCGCCACTCGTCATCGGTGCGCTGGCTTCGAGCGCCGGCGGCTTCGTGCTGGGCCTCGCGACCACGATCGTCGCGTTCGTCGCGGCGGCGATCGTCGTGTTCTTCGCGCCGGAAACGCGCGGCAAGGCACTCGCATGAACACGACGGCACGGCAGCCCGGCTTCTACGACCGGCTGTTTCCGGCGCTCGCCGAACCGGCTTTGCGCCGCTACGCGTGCGGCCAGGTCGTTTCGGTGCTCGGCAGCTGGACCCAGAACATCACGCTGAACCTGCTCGTGTACCACCTGTCGGGCATGGCATCGGTGCTGGCGCTGCTGAATTTTCTGCTGTACGGGCCGCAACTCGTGGTCGCGCCGCTGGCGGGATCGCGCATTCACTCGGCCAACGCGCGGCGCACGACGCTCTGCGTGCTCGGCACGTCGATGCTGCTCACGATGAGCCTGCTCACGCTCCGGCTGCTGGGGCTGCTCGGCGTCAAGCTGATCCTGCTGCATGCGCTTGCCATCGGTATGTCGAGCGCCGTGGAAACGCCCTCCCGCCAGATGCTGCTGGTGACGAGCCTGCTCGATCAGCGACTCACGTCCAATGCGGTTGCCATGAACACGATGGTCTACAACGTGGGGCGCATGGTCGGCCCGAGCATCGCCGGCTTCGTCTATCCGGCGTTCGGGCCCGGCGCCGCATTTGGCGTGTATGCGTGCGCGCTGGCCGTGATGGCACTGTGCGTGCGTTCGATGAAAACCACCGGCGCGCCGCGCGCGGCACGCGCGGATAGCGGCCTGAGAGACGCGGTGGGCTACGTGATGTCGGACGCGTTTTCGGCGCGCTACCTGCCGATCCTCGCCTGCATCGGACTCTTCGCCGCAAGCTACCAGACGCTGGTTCCGCTGTTGGCCGACCGCGCCTATCACAACGCCGCGCACTATACGGGCCTCTTCTTCGCCGCGGCCGGCAGCGGATCGCTCAGCGCGGCGGTGCTGCTTTCGTCGGCCTGGGGGCCGCGCGCCTCGGCACGGCTGCTCGCGCTCGCGCCGTGGAGCGCCATCGCGGCACTGCTCGTGCTCGCCTCGACGAACGACATCGGCCTGTCGATCCCGGCGTTCTACGCGCTCGGATTCAGCTTGACCTTTTCGGCGACCTCGACCAACGCAACGATCCAGCAGCGCTGCCCCGAGCAGGTGCGCGGCGGCCTCGTGGGCATGTACGGCATGGCCTACAACGGCACGACGCCGTTCGGCTATCTGCTCGCGGGAACCGCCGCCGAAGCGCTCGGCGTGCGCAATACGTTCAGCGTCATGGCGTTCGTCCTCGCAAGCTGCGTCGTCGCGATCCACGTTTTACATCACATCCGACTGCGCCGCTCCGGCGCACAATAACGGCAGGAGACTCACTCATGCAATTCAACGGCAGCGCCGCTGCATCCGCGCTCGAGCAGCAGACCCTTCGCAAGGTCGTCTGGCGGCTCGTGCCCTTCCTCATGCTCTGCTACCTGCTCGCGTTCATCGACCGCGGCAACGTCGGCATGGCGTCCCTGCAGATGAATCACGACCTCGGACTTTCACCGCGCGTTTTCGGGTTCGGCAGCAGTCTCTTCTTCGTCTCGTACTTCTTCTTCGAAGTGCCGAGCAACATGGCGCTGCAACGCTACGGCGCGCGTATCTGGATTGCCCGCATCATGATTACGTGGGGACTCGTTTCAACGGCCACCGCGCTGGTGCGCACGCCGACCGGTTTCTACGTGCTGCGCTTTCTGCTCGGCGCGGCCGAGGCCGGTTTCTTCCCCGGCGTGCTGCTTTACCTGTCCTACTGGGTTCCTGCGAAGTATCGCGCCCGCATCGTCGCCACCTTCATGGTGGCGATTCCCGCCGCGAGCTTCATCGGCTCGCCGATCTCGGCGGCCCTGCTGCAACTCGACGGCTTCGCGGGGCTGCGCGGCTGGCAATGGCTCTTCATCCTCGAAGGCATTCCGACCGTGCTGCTCGGCCTGGTCTGCCTCGTGCTGCTGACCAACAAGCCGGACGAAGCGCGCTGGCTGTCGGCCGGCGAGCGCGAGTGGCTGACCGGCGCCATCGCGAGCGAAGCGCGCGCTCCCAGCAAAGTCCCGCCGATGCCGCTCGCGAAACTGTTTCGCAATCGCTATGTGCTGTGTCTCGCGCTCGTCGATGTGTGCGCCTCCGGCGCGGGCAGCACGCTTTCCGTGTGGCAGCCTCAATTGCTGAAGTCGTATGGCTTGACGGTCATGCAGACCGGTCTGCTCAACTCGGTGCCCTACGCGCTGTCGTCCGTTCTCATGGTGTACTGGGGACGACGCTCGGACCGGCTGCAGGAACGGCGCTGGCATACGGTGATTCCGATGCTGCTCATCGGCCTCGGCCTGTTCGGCACGTCGCTGAGCGGTTCGCTTTTGCCCACCCTGACGATGCTGTGCGCGGTGCTGGTCGGCGCCTATGCCTTCAAGGGGCCGTTCTGGGCGCTCGCCTCCAGCATGCTGTCCAACAGCACGGCCGCGGCGGGACTCGCGACCATCAACGCGATCGCCAATCTGCTCGGCGGCGGCCTGATGGTGAACGTCTACGGCTGGGTCAAGGAAGCCACGGGCAGCTACGCGCTCGCGCTGATGCCGCTTGGCCTGCTGACGCTCGTGAGTGTGGCGACGCTCCTGCTGCTGAGCCGCCCGGGCCCCGATCAACGCGTGCCGAATAAAGTCGAGGTGGTTTGACATGCCCGATATCAAACGCCGCCAATTCCTCGGCATGCTCGGTGCGGGCAGCCTCGCCGCCGCACTGCCCCGTCTCGGCGAGTGCGCCGGGATCTGGTCCAGCGGCACCGAGCGGCCATCGTTCAGGCTTCCTGAAGGTACGGTGGACTGCCATATGCACATCTACGACGACCGCTTTCCGAGCGCGCCGGGCACCACGCTGCGGCCGCCCAATGCGACCGTCGGGCAATACCGGCAGATCCAGCAGCGTCTCGGCATGCGCCGCAATGTCGTGGTGACGCCGTCGACCTACGGCACCGACAACCGCTGCCTGCTGGACGCGCTGAAGCAGTTCGGCGCCGACGCGCGCGGCGTGGCGGTCGTGGATACGTCCGTCACCGACGCCGGGCTTGCGCAGATGAACGAAGCGGGCGTTCGCGCCATACGCTTCAATCTCAGCTATCCGGGCGCCACGACCGTCGAGATGCTCGCGCCGCTTGCGGCCCGTGTCGCGCCGCTCGGCTGGCACATCGAGCTGGTCGTGCAGGGCGCGAAGCTGCCGGCGCTGGAGAAGCACCTGCTCGCGTTGCCGTGCCCTCTCGTGCTCGATCACATCGCGCATGTTCCGCAGCCGGACGGCCTCGGCTCGGATGCCATGAAGAGCGCGCGCAAACTGGTCGAGCGCGGCAATACCTGGGTGACGCTCTCGGGCCCGTACGTCGATACGAAAAGCGGCGCGCCCGAGTATGCCGACGTCGCGCCGGTGGCGAAGGCGTTCATCGCGATGGCGCCCGAGCGCATGCTGTGGGGCACCGACTGGCCGCATCCCACGGAAAAAACCACCAAGCCCGACGATGCGGGATTGGTGGATGTGATCGCTTCGTGGATCGGCCGGAGCGATTGGCAGCGGATGATCTTCGCGTCCAATCCGGAGAAGTTATACGGGTTTCCTCAGATCGCCCGTTGAGGGCGTTTGCCGCGCGAGGGATGGTGTCGCGTTTTTTCACGTTTTGTCACGACAAGGCCGGCGGTGGAGCCGCCCTCTCTCTCCGGCCGCGGCATGGCTCTTACGAAACCTCGCGCAAATAAGGCCGCACGTCGACGATCACGACTTCCTTGCACGTCAGCCGGATATCGAGACCGACATTCGGCATGAGGTCCAGCCGGATCAATGCTCCCGGTGCTTGCGCGAGCGTCATTTCCATGATCGTGGCTTCCTCGAGCATGGCGTTCACGTCGATCCCGGAAGTCCGCACGTCCAGACAGTCGAGCACGACCACCTGATCGGGACGTCCGTCTACGGCCGGCGCGCCATAGCGGTTGTGCAGCACTTCGAGCCGCACATCCACTAGTTCGCGCGTACGCGCACCGGGTAGCAGGCGACCGTCTCCGTCCCCCCGTGTTTGCCGTTCCCGTCGCATGCAAAACGAACGAACCGCCGAATCATGAAAGGACGGATAGCCGCCGATAGCCCTTGCCAGCGTTTCGCCATGGGTTGCCAGTTCCCATCCTCATGTTTTTTGCGGGTGACTCTTTGGCGGACTATTCATCGCGTGACCCTTATTCAAGATTGATTGGCGACAGGGGCAGGCTGGATCGTGCCCCACGCGCGGAATATTCCCCCGCTCCCACCCGTTCATCCCGTACGCGCGCGCCGGTGAAGCCGGTGAATCGCGCCGGCGGATCGCAAATCGGCATCCGCTGCCTATACTCGAACCTGGCGAAGTCCAACGCAGATGTCCAGCGCGTTAGCAAAACGCGTTGCCAGAAACGCAGTGCCCGCAACACGCGGTCAAACCGCACCGTCCGACCATCCAACACGTCGTCAACACAGGAGCCCGCATCATGCGCAAGTCCATCCTCGTCCTGGCCCCACTCGCCTTCGTTGCGCTGCAACAGAGCGCCCTCGCCGATCCGCCCAAGGTAGACGGCGGCCGCTTCGTCACCGCGGACGGCATGTCGCTCTACACCTTCGACAAGGACACCACCCCGGGCGTGAGCGCCTGCACCGGCGGCTGCATGAGTTACTGGCCCGCGGCGACGGCAGCCCCGACCGACAAGCCCGCGGGCGACCTGACGCTGATCCCGACCGCGGACGGCAAGCAGCAGTGGGCGTACAAGGGTCATCCGCTCTATCGCTATTCGTCCGACAAGCAGGCGGGGGATACGAAGGGCGACGGTTTCAAGGACGTGTGGCACATCGCCAAGCCTTGAACCGACACACGCGGAAACACTTCGGTCGCAAGGCATATCGGCCGTAGGCTGTCACAAATCGCCCACGCAGAACCGCGCGGGGAAGCAGGCCCACAAAGCACAACGCCGGCGCAAAGCCGGCGTTGTCGTTGCCTCGGGCACTATCAGACGTTCGACGTTATCAGACGTCGAACGAAGCCCGGCACACCCCTCTTACTGGTCCTGAGGACACTGCAGATTGCAGCCGTTCGGATCGCCCATGTCGCCACGCTTGCGCGCCGCCGTGGGTTTGCCATGCTGATACTTGCTCGACGGCGCGGACGCCGCGAACGGCATCTGCGGATGTTCGTTGATACGGAACTCGTCCTGCAGGATGCCGCCCGGCACGCCGGGCGAATTCTGCGCGAAAGCAACGGAAACGGTGGCGCAAAGCACACCCGCCGCGGCGACCGCGGCACATGCGTGAAGAAGAGCTTTCATAGTGTTCGGCGCGGCGTGGCGCGTGGTTAAAGCGGATGCGAAGCCAAGAGAGTAGCTGAAACGAACGCACTTCGCAGCGGCCTACGCAGCTTAACGATTACAACCGCTTACGCCATCGCCGGGGCAGCGCCGATTCCACCTTCCATCCCAGCGCACTTTCCAGCGCGCTTGCCACCCCACTTGCCATCGCGTTTTCCACCGCTCAAGCCGCCTCGCCGAGGCCTTCCGCCAGATCCACGAGCCTGCCGCAGTCGCGCGGATCGTAGCCGTCGAGCTGCTCGACGCGATGGCGAAACGCGCTGCCGCGCAGCAGTTCGATCACCGAGGCGAGCGGCGCGCGCGTCAGATGCGCGCGGTCGCACGCGAAGTAATAGTCTTCGTCGACGACCGGAATGAAGTCGAGCCCGAAGTGATGCGCGGCCGGCTCCACGCCGAAGCCGACGTCCGCCATGCCGCTCGCGACGAAGGCCGCGATCGCCGAATGCGTGAGTTCGGTGGACGCGTAGCCGTTGACCCGGTCCGGGTCCACGCCGATCCGGCGCAGCGCGAGATCGAGCAGCATGCGCGTGCCGGAACCCGGCTGCCGGTTGACGAAGCGGATGTCGTCGCGCGCGAGATCGCCGAGGCCGCCGATCCGCTTCGGGTTGCCCTTGCCGATGAACAGCCCCTGCTTGCGCCGCGTCAGATGCACGAGCACATGGCGCTGCGGATCGAGCCAGCGCCGATAGGTATCGGCGCACACCGCGCGGAATTCGCCGAGCGGCAGGTGAAAACCCGCCAGATCGCACTCGCCGCGCGCGAGTGCACTGACCGCGTCCGCGCTGTCGCGATATTTGATCTCGACCGGCAGATCGTGCGCGACGAGCGCCGTCACCAGTGCGGCCACCGCGTAACCGTGCGAGGCGTGGATGCGCACGTCGTCGGCGGGCGGCGCGAGCCAGCGGTTCAGGTCGCTCGCCACCTCGCTCGCGAGCGCCTGCAGATTGCCGTCGAGCCGCTCGCCGCACAGCCGCTGCGCGCGCAGCACCGCCTGGCCGAGTTCGGAGAGCACCGAGCCGCGCCCGCGCTCTTTCTCGATCAGCGCGCCGCCCAGACGCTCCTCGATGCCGCGCAGCAAACCCCACGCATGCCGGTAGGACAAACCCTTAAGCGCCGCGGCTTGGGCAATGCTGCCCGATTCGTCGACGAGCGCGAGCAGCGGCACCAGCTCCGACAGGCTGGCCTCGCGGCCGTCCGCACCCTTCACCACCAGTTCGACCTGGCATTCGATCCTGACCATATATGTGTATCTCTTTCCTATTGCGTGCGCCCGTCGGCCCGCCTATCGTTCGGCTATACCATATCGAATAAGCGAAGCATACGTGCACGTATTATGAATAACAAGTGCATATATCGCTTTGGAGGAGCCCCCTTTTGGAAGATTCTCTCGCCACGGCGCCGGAGCAACTCGTGCAACGTCACGCACAGCCTGGCCGCACGCTCATCACGATCCTGCACGCGATCCAGGACGAAGTCGGCTATGTGCCGCCCGCCACGGTCGAGCCGCTCGCCCGCGCGCTGAGCCTGTCGCGCGCGGAAGTGCACGGCGTCATCACCTACTACCACCATTTCCGCACCACGCCGGCCGCGCCCGTCACTGTGCAGCTGTGCCGCGCCGAAGCGTGCCGCAGCATGGGCACCGAAGCGCTCGCGCGGCACATCGAGGCGCACACCGGCTGCCGCTTCGACGCCGGCCATCAGGACGGCGCCACCGTCGAACTGGAATCGGCGTACTGCCTCGGCCAATGCGCGCTGTCGCCGGCGCTGATGCTCAACGGCACGCTGCACGCGCGCGTGTCGCCGCAGAAATTCGACGCGCTGTTCGCCGCGGCCCGCACATGCGTGGAGGTGCCGGCATGACACGCCTCTACGTTCCCCGCGATTCGTCGGCGCTCGCGCTCGGCGCCGATGCCGTTGCCGAGGCCATCGCGAGCGAAGCCGCGCGCCGCGGCATGCAGATCGAACTGATCCGCAACGGTTCGCGTGGCTTGCTGTGGCTCGAACCGCTCGTCGAAGTCGCCACGCCTGAGGGCCGCGTCGGCTATGCGAACGTCGAAGCGGCAGACGTCGCCGCGCTGTTCGACGCGGGCTTCGTCGACGGCGGCGAACACGCGCGGCGCGTCGGCGTGGTCGACGAGATACCGTATCTGAAGAAGCAGCAGCGCCTGACCTTCGCGCGCATCGGCATCACCGATCCGCTGTCGATCGACGACTATGTCGCCCACGGCGGCCTCAAAGGCTTGCGCGCGGCGCTGCAAACCGATGGCGACGCCGCCTGCGAAGCGCTGATCGAATCGGGCCTGCGCGGCCGCGGCGGCGCGGCGTTCCCGGCCGGCATCAAATGGCGCACGGTGCGCGGCGCGAAGGCGGCGCAGAAGTACGTCGTCTGCAATGCCGACGAGGGCGACTCCGGCACCTTCTCCGATCGCCTCGTGATGGAAAGCGATCCGTACATGCTGATCGAAGGCATGATCATCGCAGGCGTCGTGACCGGCGCGAGCGTCGGCTACATCTACGTGCGCAGCGAATACCCGCACTCGATCGCGACGCTCGAAACGGCCGTCGCCCGTGCGCGCGCCGCCGGCTGGCTCGGCGACAGCGTGCTCGGCTCGAACGCGCATCGTTTCGAACTGTTCGTCGCGAAAGGCGCAGGCTCGTACGTGTGCGGCGAAGAAACCGCGCTGCTCGAATCGCTCGAAGGCAAGCGCGGCATCGTCCGCGCGAAGCCGCCGGTGCCCGCGCTTGCCGGTCTCTACGGCCAGCCCACCGTGATCAACAACGTGATCACGCTCGCCACGGTACCGATCATCTTCGCGCGCGGCGCGGCGTTCTACAAAGACTTCGGCATGGGCCGCTCGCGCGGCACGCTGCCGTTCCAGCTGGCCGGCAACATCAAGCGCGGCGGCCTCGTCGAACTCGCGTTCGGCGTGACCCTGCGCGAACTGCTGAACGATTACGGCGGCGGCACCGCCAGCGGCCGGCCGGCGCGCGCGGTGCAGGTCGGCGGTCCGCTCGGCACCTATCTGCCCGAAAGCCAGTGGGACATCCCGATGGACTACGAAGCGTACGCGGCGGTCGGCGCGGTGATCGGCCACGGCGGTCTCGTCGTGCATGACGACACCTCGAACCTCGCCGAACTCGCGCAATACGCGATGCACTTCTGCGCGCTCGAATCGTGCGGCAAATGCACGCCGTGCCGGATCGGCTCGACGCGCGGCGTCGAGGTGATCGCGCGGATTCGCAACGGCGATACGTCGACGCGCCAGGTGCAACTGCTGCGCGATCTGTGCGACACGATGGTGTCCGGTTCGCTGTGCGCGATGGGCGGCATGACGCCGTATCCGGTGCTGTCCGCGCTCGATCATTTCCCCGCAGATTTCGGTCTCGCCGCCGATGCCGCTGCCGGCCACGCCACCCAAGCGGCCGCGGCCTGACCCAGGAGCCCCATCATGTCCGATCAGCTCAACTCTTCCACCGGCGGCTGCGGCTCAGGCAACTGCGCGTGCAAGTCGCAGGCCATGGCGCGCGCTGCCAACCCGTTCTCCGACGACACCGACTACGGCACGCCCGCCCGTCACGCGGACGTCGACGTCACGCTCGAAATCGACGGCCAGGCGGTGACGGTGCCCGCCGGCACCTCGGTGATGCGCGCGGCGGTCGAAGCCGGCGTCAACGTACCGAAGCTCTGCGCGACCGATTCGCTCGAACCGTTCGGCTCGTGCCGTCTGTGCCTCGTCGAAATCGAAGGACGGCGCGGCTATCCGGCCTCGTGCACGACGCCGGTCGAAGCCGGCATGAAGGTGCGCACGCAGACCGACCGTCTGCAATCGCTGCGCCGCAACGTGATGGAGCTGTACATCTCCGACCATCCGCTCGACTGCCTGACCTGCCCCGCCAACGGCGACTGCGAACTGCAGGACATGGCGGGCGTGACGGGCCTGCGCGAGGTGCGCTACGGCTTCGACGGCGCGAATCACTTGAAGGACAGGAAGGACGAATCGAATCCGTACTTCACCTACGACCCGTCGAAGTGCATCGTCTGCAATCGCTGCGTGCGCGCCTGCGAGGAAACCCAGGGCACGTTCGCGCTGACAATCGCCGGCCGCGGTTTCGAATCGCGCGTCGCCGCCAGCGAGAACCAGCCGTTCATGGAATCGGAGTGCGTGTCGTGCGGCGCCTGCGTCGCCGCCTGCCCGACCGCGACCTTGCAGGAAAAGACCGTCGTGATGCTCGGCCAGCCCGAGCACTCGGTCGTGACCACCTGTGCGTATTGCGGCGTCGGCTGCTCGTTCAAGGCCGAGATGAAGGGCAACCAGGTCGTACGGATGGTGCCGCACAAGAACGGCCAGGCCAACGAAGGCCATGCCTGCGTGAAGGGCCGCTTCGCATGGGGCTACGCGACGCACAAGGACCGCATCAAGAGGCCGATGATCCGCGCGAAGATCACCGACCCGTGGCGCGAAGTCAGTTGGGAAGAAGCGATCTCGTATGCGGCCTCGGAATTCCGCCGCATCCAGGCGAAGCACGGGCGCGATTCGATCGGCGGCATCACGTCGTCGCGCTGCACCAACGAAGAGACTTACCTCGTGCAGAAGCTCGTGCGCGCCGCGTTCGGCAACAACAACGTGGACACCTGCGCGCGCGTCTGCCATTCGCCGACCGGCTATGGCCTGAAGACCACGCTCGGCGAATCGGCCGGCACGCAGACCTTCGCCTCGATCGATAAGGCCGACGTCATCATGGTGATCGGCGCGAATCCGACCGACGGCCACCCGGTGTTCGGCTCGCGCCTGAAGCGGCGCGTGCGCGCGGGCGCGAAGCTGATCGTCGTCGATCCGCGCAGGATCGACATCGTCGATACGCCGCACGTGAAGGCCTCGCATCATCTGCAATTGCGGCCCGGCACCAATGTCGCGATCGTCAATGCGCTCGCGCATGTGATCGTCACCGAAGGTCTGCTTAACGAAGCGTTTGTCGCCGAGCGCTGCGAAACGCGCGCGTTCGAGCAATGGCGCGCGTTCGTCGCGCTGCCGGAGAACTCGCCCGAAGCGACCGAGGCCGCGACCGGCGTGCCCGCGCAGCAGGTGCGCGAAGCCGCGCGCGTCTACGCGACCGGCGGCAATGCCGCGATCTACTACGGCCTCGGCGTCACCGAACACGCGCAAGGCTCGACGACGGTGATCGGCATCGCGAACCTCGCGATGGCAACCGGCAATGTCGGCCGCGAAGGTGTCGGCGTGAATCCGCTGCGCGGCCAGAACAACGTGCAGGGCTCGTGCGACATGGGCTCGTTCCCGCACGAGCTGCCGGGCTATCGCCATATCGGCGACACGGTCACGCGTTCGCTGTTCGAAGACGCCTGGCACGTCACGCTGCAACCGGAACCGGGCCTGCGCATTCCGAACATGTTCGACGCCGCGCTGCACGGCAGCTTCATGGGCCTCTACTGCCAGGGCGAGGACATCGTCCAGTCGGACCCGAACACGCATCATGTGGCGGCGGCGTTGTCGTCGATGGAATGCATCGTCGTGCAGGATATCTTCCTGAACGAGACCGCCAAATACGCGCACGTGCTGCTGCCCGGCTCGTCGTTCCTCGAAAAGGACGGCACGTTCACCAATGCCGAGCGCCGCATCTCGCGCGTGCGCAAGGTGATGCCGCCGCTCGGCGGCTATGCGGACTGGGAAGTCACGCTGCTGCTCTCGCGCGCGCTCGGCTACGAGATGGACTACGCGCATCCGTCCGAGATCATGGACGAAATCGCGCGGCTCACGCCGACCTTCCACGGCGTGTCGTACCGCAAGCTCGACGAAATGGGCAGCATCCAGTGGCCGTGCAACGAAGAAGCGCCCGACGGCACGCCGACCATGCACGTCGACACCTTCGTGCGCGGCAAGGGCAAGTTCGTGATCACCAAGTTCATCGCATCGCCTGAAAAAGTCACGCGCCGGTATCCGCTGCTGCTGACGACGGGCCGCATCCTCTCGCAGTACAACGTCGGCGCGCAGACGCGCCGCACCGAGAACTCGCTGTGGCATGACGAAGACCGGCTCGAACTGCATCCGCACGACGCGGAAGAACGCGGTATCAGGACCGGCGACTGGGTCGGCATCGAATCGCGCGCGGGGCAGACCGTGCTGCGCGCGAAGGTCACGGAGCGGATGCAGCCGGGCGTCGTCTATACGACGTTCCACTTCCCCGAATCGGGCGCGAACGTCATCACCACCGACAGTTCCGACTGGGCCACCAACTGCCCCGAGTACAAGGTGACCGCGGTACAGGTGATGCCGGTCGAGCAGCCGTCGCAATGGCAGAAGGACTACTCGCGCTTCAATAGCGAGCAGCTCGAACTGCTCAAGCAGCGCGAGCCGGCCAAGGCGCCCGCCGCCGTCACCTCGGGCAAGTGAGGCGAGCCATGGACAATCGGAATCTGATCGACATGGCGAACCGGATCGGCGATTTCTTCGAATCGATGCCCGATCACGAGGAGGCGCTGAGCGGCGTCGCCGACCATATCCATCGTTTCTGGGAGCCGCGCATGCGGCGCGCGCTGCTCACGACGCTCGACGAAGCGCCGGATACGTATGACATCGCGCTGTCGGACTTCACGCGCGAGGCGATCGTCAGGTATCGCGAGAAGCTGACGCCGGCGCAAACACCGGCAGCAGTTTAGGTCCAGGTCCAGTCCCGGAGCGCTTTCGCATGAGCCGCGCGCGCAACGAGGTTGCGCGCGCCGGCATGCGCATGCGAGACCGGGATCGACGTTCAACTCAACGAGTGTCAGGCCTCACAGCGCCACCTGCTCCCGTATCTCCCCCGCCGCCGTGAACCACGCTTCGCAGTGCCTCAACAGGCCGTGCAGGTCCGAGCCGGTGCGCCCGCGCGCGCCGATATAGCCATCGGGCCGCACCAGATAGAACGACGGCCGCGTGCGGCCATACGATTCGGCGAGCGCGGGCGCGCCGTCGCCGCTCGTATCGGTAACGCGCCAGATTCGCACCGCGCCCGGCAGCAGGCGCTCGACTTCGGCCGCGAGCTTCTCCACCTCGGGGTCGGCCGGCGGCGCATGCTTCGCGGCGGGATCGAGCGGCGTGCCGTCGACCGGCAGCGGCGGCACCAGCAGAAACAGCGAGAAAAACGCCGGATCGTGCAGATCGAAGAGGCAGCCGACCCCGGGCGCGCGCCCGAGCGGACCATCGACCACATGCACGAGCGCATCGGGCGCGCGTTCGCCCGCACGCGGGCCGCCGTCGAGCACGCGTTCGAGCGTGAGCGGACTGCGCCGGTACTGGACCGACAGTTCGCTGATCGTCGCGCGCGCGGCATCGCGCAGCGGACCAAGCGCGGCCAGCACCGGCATCACGCGCTCGCGCAACAGCTTCAGCGGACCGTGACCGGCTTCGGCCATCTGCGTGATGAAGCCGGTCTGCCGCAGCACGTCGCGCCCGATCGGATGCCGTTCGAGGTGGTACGTATCGAGCAGCCGGTCGGGCGCGGCGCCGCGAATCACGCGCGCGAGTTTCCAGCCGAGGTTCAGCGCTTCCTGGATGCCGGTGTTCATGCCCTGCGCGGCGGCCGGGCTGTGCACGTGCGCGGCGTCGCCGGCCAGAAAAATGCGGCCCACGCGCAGGCGATCCACCATGCGGCTATTCACGTGGCAATACGAGGACCACGCGAGATCCGAGACATCGACACGCTCGCGCACGCGCCGCGCGATCAGCGTCTTGCATTGTTCGAGCGACGGCGGCGGCGGCAGATTCAGCGGCGGGCCCGGCGGCGGCTCGCTGGGCGCCACCGGCACGACGGCGGCACCCGGCAGCCCGGCCGCGTGATCGGCAATCAGACGATGGCGGCCGTGGCCCATCGGAAACAGCGCGACGAGGCCTTCACCGGACGCGAAGATATGGAACTGGTCGTCGGGCCAGTCGGTTTCGGCGCGCAGATCGGCGAGCAGAAACGTCTGCCCGAAGGTCTTGCCCTCGAAGCTCAGGGCGAGCCGGTGGCGAATCAGACTATGCGCGCCGTCGGCCGCGATCAGGTGCGACGGACGCAGCGTTTCGGTGTGGCCGTCCGCGCGGCGCAGCGTCGCCTGAATGCTCGCCGAGCCCTGCATGAACGAGGTCAGTTCGGTGCCGCGCTCGACCGTCACGCCGAGCGTCGCCAGATGCTCGGTGAGCAGCCGCTCGGTCACGGACTGATCGAGAAACAGCAGATACGGATAGCGCGTGTGCAGCGGATCGAAATCGAGCTGCGCAAGCCGCATGCCGTTCGAGAACAGATTGGCGACGCGCGCGCGATGGCCGAGTTCGAGAAACGGTTCGATCAGCCGATGCTGTTCGAGCAGTTCGAGCGTGCGCGCCTGAATGCCGATCGCGCGCGAATGCGGATTCGGCTGCGCCGCCTTGTCGATCAGACGCACGGGGATATGGGCGCGGGCGAGACTCATCGCTGCGGCAAGTCCAGTGGGACCGGCCCCGACGATCAGCACCGGCGACGCGTCGTAGGCGACAGCGTCCATGCGGAACTCCGGAGGCAACAATGCGTTCTAGTGTACGCCGCCGACAAGCCGCGCACGGGTGCGCTGCATCAATCGCGTGGCGGCACATGCGTCACGCGCGGGCGCGGCGCCTGTCGCTCGTCGGGATGCGCCCGTGCGATGGGTCCGGGAGATAGGTCCACAAGAGATGTCCACAACCGGCGCAAATCGGAGTCCGCCCGCGCAAGTATGGGAAAATGCGCCCTCGTCCGCTCCGAATGCCCTCCCCCGTCATGCAACCCGTTTTTGACCGCGCGTTCGCGGCGCATCGTGACGGCCGCCTCGACGAAGCCGAACGCGGCTATCGCGCTACGCTCGACCACGACCCCAGCCACGTCGACGCACTGCACCTGCTCGGCGTGCTGCGCCATCAGCAAGGCCAGCATGAGGAAGCCGCCGCGCTCGTGCGGCGCGCGGTGAATCTGCGTCCCGGCGACGCCGCGCTGCAACTGAACCTCGGCAATGCATTGAGGGCGCTCGGCCAGGTCGACGCCGCGATCGAGCAGTTCCGCAACGCGCTCACGCTCGCGCCGACGTTCCCGATGGCGCACTACAACCTCGGCAACGCGTATGCGTCGGTGGGCCGTCACGAAGACGCCGCCGACGCGTTCAGCCGCTCGCTGCGCCTGCAACCGGACGACGCGTCCTCGCACAACAATCTCGGCAACGCACTGCACGCGCTCGGGCGTCATGCAGAGGCGATCACGTCGTTCCGGCGCACGCTGGAGCTGCGCCCCGATCACGCGGGCGCGCTGAACAACCTCGGCATGTCGCTGAACGCGCTCGACCGGCCGGCCGAAGCCGTGCCCTGCTTCGAGGCCGCGCTCGCCACCGAGCCGCGCTTCGTCGCCGCGCACTTCAATCTCGCCAATACACTCGACGCCACCGGTCGCCATGCCGAGGCGGTCGCCTCGTTCGAGGCGGCGCTGCGCCTGCAGCCGAATCTGCCGCCCGCGATCTACGGCATGGGCAATGCGCTCGCGGCGCTCGGCCGGGCCGCCGAGGCGCAGCCGTACCTGGAACGCTCGGTCGGTCTCGATCCGCAATTCGCGCTCGCATGGCTCGCGCTCGGCACCGTGCACCAAGCGCTCGGCGCACAGGCCGCCGCCGTGCGCGCATTCGATCAGGCGTTGCGCCTGCGCCCCGATCTCGCGGCCGCGCATATGAACCGCTCGCTGGCCTGGCTCGCAATGCGCGATTTCGCGCGCGGGCTGCCCGAATACGAATGGCGGCTGCAAACGGTCGCGCAGCCGGTTATCGAAACCTTGCCGCGCTGGCATGGCGAGCCGATCGAGGACCGCGTGCTGCTGGTCCATGCGGAACAGGGTTTCGGCGACACGCTGCAATTCGTGCGCTTCGTGCCGCTGGTCGCGCAGCGCGCCGCGCGCGTCGTGCTCGAAGTGCAGCCGTCGTTGCTGCCGCTCCTCGCGCCCGCCGCGCGAACGTGGCACGTGACGCTGATCGCGCGCGGCCAGCCGCGCCCGGCCGCCGATCTGCAGATTCCGCTCTTGAGCCTGCCGTTCGCGCTCGGCACGAACTACGACACGATTCCGGGCCGCACGCCGTATCTAAGCGTGCCGCCCGCGTATGGCCGCAAATGGCGCGGCTCGCTCGGCGGCCAGGAGAAACGCAAGATCGGGCTCGCGTGGTCGGGACGCATTCAGCGCAACGAAACGCGTTCGATGCCGCTTGCCGCGCTCGAACCGCTGTTCGCACTCGACGGCATCGACTGGATCGTGCTGCAACCCGACCTGAACGATGCCGAACGCGCGACGCTCGACGCGCATCCGCGCGCGGCCTCGATTCATCGCTTCGACAAACGTATCGGCGACTTCGCCGATACCGCCGCGATCATCGAGCGGCTCGATGCGGTCGTGTCGATCGACACGTCGATCGCGCACCTGGCCGGCGCGCTGCGCAAGCCGCTCTGGCTGATGCTGCCGTTCGCCGCCGACTGGCGCTGGTTCGAAGACGACACGCGCAGCCCGTGGTATGCGGGCGCGACACTCGTGCGTCAGCCGCGGCCCGGCGCGTGGGATGACGTGGCCGATGCGGTGGCGAAGGCATTGCGCAACGGTTAGCGGCAAGCGCACGGCGTCGTGGGAACGCGGAAATGCGGGAACGCAGGAGCACGCGTCGCAACCACCCTACGCCGTCGCACACTCTCGCGCCTCGCCACGCGCCGCCCAACAAAAAGCCCCGCATACGCGGGGCTTTTTGTTTTCAGACGATCAGCCGAACCCGTCAGGCCGCCCGATACTGATTGCGCGATTCCGGCGTGCGATACAGGAACAGCGTCGCGAGCAGACCGCAGATCGCCGCCACGCCGAGCACCAGACCCGGCGCCGCCTTGTTGCTCGTCACGTGGATCACCAGCGTGGCGATGGCCGGCGTAAAGCCGCCGATCGTGGTCGCGAGGCTGTAGGCGAGCGAGAAGCCGGCGGTGCGCACTTCGACCGGCATCACCTCGGTCAGCGCCACGACCATCGCGCCGTTGTAGCAGCCGTACAGGAACGACAGCCACAATTGCACGAGCAGGAGACGCACGAACGACGGATCGGCGACGAGCCATTGCAGCGCCGGATACGCAGTGAGAATCGTCAGGACCGTGAACACGAGCAGCACCGGACGGCGCCCGATACGGTCCGACAGCGCGCCCGAAAGCGGCAGCCAGATCAGGTTCGAGATACCGACGCAGACCGTGACGACGAGCGTGTCGATGGCCGAGAGCTTCAGCACTTCCCTGCCGAAGGTCGGCGTGTAGGCGGTAATCATGTAGAACGACACGGTCGTCATGATGACCATGCCCATGCCGCCGAGCACGATCGGGTAATTCGCGAGCATCGACTTCATGATCTCGCCCATGCTTGGACGATGCTTGCGCGCTGCGAACTCCTCGGTTTCCTGCAGCGAGCGGCGGATGATGAACAGGAACGGCACGATCAGGCAACCGATCAGGAACGGTACGCGCCAGCCCCATGCGAACATCTGGTCGGCAGGCAGCAGCTTGTTGAGCAGCACGCCGATCAGCGCGGCGAACACCACCGCGACCTGCTGGCTGCCCGACTGCCACGAGCAGTAGAAGCCCTTGTTGCCCTTCGTCGCGATCTCCGAGAGATACACCGACACGCCGCCGAGCTCGACGCCGGCCGAGAAGCCTTGCAGCAGCCGCCCGAGCAGCACGAGCACCGGTGCGAGGAGCCCGAGGGTCGCGTAGCCGGGGATTGCCGCGACCGTCAGCGTGCCGAGCGCCATCAGGCTCAGCGTGAGGATCAGGCCTTTGCGGCGGCCGTGATGGTCGATGTAGGCGCCGAGCACGATCGCGCCGAGCGGACGCATCAGGAAGCCCGCACCGAACACCGACAGCGACAGCATCAGCGAGGCGAAATCGTTGCCGCTCGGGAAGTAGGTCTTGGCGATCGCCGAAGCGTAGTAGCCATAGACCATGAAGTCGTACATCTCAAGAAAGTTGCCGCTGACGACGCGGAAGACTGTCTTGACCTTGGATTCTTCGGTAGCGGAAGTAGCGTGGGTCGCAGTAGACATGACACTCTCGTGTGAGCCCGCCGTGCTGTTCGATAGTCGGCGACAGTCGCGGTCAGGCAGTTGAAACGATCCCCTGCGTTCGGCAAGCGGATGCCACGAACGATACCGGAAAAGCGCGCGCGAGGGCGCCGCATTTTGCTGTTCGCGATGCACCGCCGGTATCAGGGTAAACATCGTGATTCATGCGGGGCCCGCGCCACGTAATGTTACTGCTGAACACGCCGCCGCGAAACGCATACAGTTTGCTTACGCGACACCGGCACGCAGCGCGGTAAACTTTTCGTGCAACACCATTGAGTCGATTCTTACCCCGATGCGAACCACCCCTGCTCTTTCATTGCGTCCCGCGACCACCGAGGACGCCGCGCTCATTGCATCGATTCACAGCGCCAGCTGGCAGGCCACTTATCGCGGCCTGTTGCCCGATGCGTTCCTCGATGGCGAAGTCACGCGCGAACGCGCCGCCTACTGGGCCGCGCGTCTCGATGCGCCGGGCGGCGAGCGCCGCACCGTGCTGATCGCCGAACTCGGCGACGAGCCGACCGGCTTCGTGTGCGTCGAGCGACAGCCCGAGTCCGCGTGGGGTGTGCTGCTCGACAACCTGCACGCGCTGCCCGGCTACCAGGGCATCGGCGTCGGCAAGCTGCTGATGCGCGCCGCCGAAGACTGGGCGCGCGCACAAGGCGAGACGCAGCTGTATCTGTACGTGCTCGAAGGCAATACTCCGGCGATCGGCTTCTATGAGCGGCAGGGCTGGCAGTTCGTCGGCGCGGAGCCCGATCATATGGGCGGGGTCGACATCACGGCGTTGCGGTATGTGTACCGGTTGAGTCCCTGAACGTATAGGACATCATTTTCGGAGAAGTCCGAACGTCAAAAGGGGCTGTTTCAAGGCATCATTTTCTGTTTGCCGATGGCTTCATCGGGTCGAGCCTTTGCATCGCGCCGCTATCAGGTCTCCGAATCAATCGGGATCGCGCGATGAGCGGCAGCAGCCCGGGCTCGCGCCGAGTCGCCATCGGCTCCCACAGATTCTGCGACTGCCCACCGGCGCTCCGTCGTCGTCGGGTGCGGGAAGAAACCGATGCCTAGCACTCCGTTCACCTTGATCGAAGGCGCTTACGCGCTACCACGCCTGCGTCCGCTCGCTCATTTGCCCGCGCCATTCGGCCGCGACTGGTCTGCGCATCCGCCCGGCGAAGCCTGGCGCGCGGAACTCGAATTGCGCTGTGTCGCGCTGCTGCGCACCGCGTGCCTGAGAGACAGGGACATGTTCGCGTGCTGCGAGTGGCAGCCGTTCGACAGGCCGGATGTGGCGGCGCCTGCGACCAGGGCCACGCGCGCCGCCGAGGTTGCGCGGCCCACGATTATTTCCAGCGCAAGCGGTGCCGACGCGCTGCGAACCTTCGCCCAGGAGCCGATGCGAATCCCGCTCAGGGTACGCCCGTCCCGGCACGCAAAACGTCGCGCTTCGCGGCATTGGGCTGCGATAGCGGGCGGTACCTGTATGGTCGGCGGCGCGGCGATGCTGGCGTGGATTGCGATGGGCCAGCATTTCGCGCCGACTCGGATGGCAGGTGCGCTGCTGAAACCCTTCGACATGCTTATGGCTAGCCACGATGTGCACGAGGTACACGAGGTGCGGCCTGAGCAGGATTACACGCGCAATGAGGTTGCGCATCGGCAAACGCGGGATGTCGGCGAAGTCGACGCTCCGGCTCCAGTGACTGTTACGCCGGCAACGAGGCATGCCGAGGTCGTTGCTACACCGAGCGTCCCACCTGTCGCTGCATCGGTGCACAAAGCGCTAAGACGGGATGCGCCAATCCACCCCGCTCACTCGATCCATTCGAGCAACGTGGTCACCCGGCATTCCGGCAACATGCCGCGCGCCAGGAAGGATCACAGGCCGGAGCAAGGCGGTCCTGTGCAGATGGCGTCGTCACATGGCACGCCGCGCATCGCGCTCATGCGTGCCGCACCGGTCGCTTCGCCTCGATTGCACACTCGCCCGGTTGTGCGAACCGACTCGCTACCGGCGCAAGCACGCTTTAGCCGCGACGAATACGCCGCCGTGACCATGGCCGCCGCCACACCCGTGTACGAGATCGCGCCACCGCCACGCCCGGCCGCGTCGAACGATGCGTCGGCCAGCAACGGCACGGAGTGGATGACTCACATCTCGCAGCGCCGCGTCACCGAAATTCCGGAGCAATTCGCGAAGTGAGCGGAACGTCCGCACGACGTCATCCGCGGGCGGGATTCAGCTGCGCTGTTCGAATCGACCAATAGATCGAGCGATAGGTGGAGGTAAAAAAACCCGGCTCTTCCCCAGAGCCGGGCTTTGTCAGGGTCGCGTTCATGGCCGACCCCAAGCGCTTATTTCTGCGCCGGCAAACCCGCTTCGGCCTGTTGCCGCAACTGCTCGACCTCGCTCTGCACCTGACGCAACTGCGCTTGCGCCTTGTCGCGCTCGGCGCTCAACGTGAGCGCTTCGCCGTGCGCCTGCCGCTGATAGTCGTCGACCTTGGCCTGCTGCGTACGCGCGACCTCGACGTCGGCCTGCAAGCGCTGCGCCTGTTCCTGCGAGGTCGCGATGATGCCCTGCAGATACGCGGTCTGCGCCTGCAATTGCGTGCGGCGAATCTCGACGTCGGCGAGCCGCGCCGTCTGCTGCGCGAAATCGGCGTAGATGGCTTCCGCGCGCCCGGCATCGTCGGACTGGATCACGCGCCAGAAATGCTTGTCCTGAAACAGCGCGACGTAATACGTCATCCGTGCCGGATAGAAAAGCAGGCTTGCGCCGTAGCTGCCGTTGTACGTGGTGCGCAACTCGCTCAGGTTCGAGTCGTGTATCAATTGCATCAGCTCGGCGACGTCGCCTCGCGCACTGCCCGCTGGCGCCGAGGCATCCGCAGCCGTGGGCGCACTTGCCGCACTTGCCGCACTTGCCGCGCTTGCAGACGCGGCATCGCCGGGTTGCGGCGTCAGTTCGCTCACGGCCGGCCGCGTGCCGGCCACCGGTGCGGTGCCGCCGTCCTGCCCCGCCTGCACGGCACCGGCATGCCAGAACGCATACGCGCCCGCGAGCAGCAACGCGCGTCGAATTACCAGGGAAAACCTCATACTGCCTGCTCCACGCCAATCCAGAATAGCCGGTGATTATCGCGCGGATTCGCGACAAGGCGAAGTACCGCGCCGCTGTCTCGCTCTATCTCAAATAGGGTGGAAATCGAGATACGTCGATCAGCAAAGATTCAAGCAAGATTCGCACGGTTACGAAACCGCCATCGCACCTTGCCAGCGACCGGGCAACACCGTGGATTCCTGACTATCCAGATAAAAACCGGCAAGCGCGAACGCACGCCGGCCGCCCATGCCAACGCGCAAACCATCGGCACAGCGGCAACACAGACCGCAACGGTACGACACCAGGAGCGTCAGAAGAAAAAACGCGCCGCCGCATAGCGCGACAGCGCGTCGAACAAACCGGCGACGAGAAACGCAGAGCGCGCCACCCCTCGCACGCAGGCGGAAAACCCGGCTAGAACCGCGTCTCCCGCGCCACGCGCAGGAACGTATCGAGCAACGGCGTGCAATCGAGCAGTTCCGGGCCGCCCGCGCGATGAAACTCCGGATGCCACTGCACGCCCATCACGAACGGCGCGCGCCGGTAGCGCACGGCCTCGATGATGCCGTCCGACGCCGACACCGCCTCGATATTGAGATCGCGGCCGAGCGTCTTCACCGCCTGGTGGTGGATCGAGTTGACGATCGCGTCGCGCCGTCCCGGGAACATGTTGAGCAATGTCGAGCCGTCCGGAAAATGGACGCCGTGGCGGTGCTGATCGTAGTTCTCGTTGACGTGCGCACCGGCGGTCGGCACATCGGTCGCGATGTCCTGATACAAGGTGCCGCCGAACGCGACGTTGATCAACTGGCAGCCGCGGCAGACGCCGAGCACCGGCTTGCCCGACTCGACGAACTCGTGCAGCAGTTCGAGTTCGTACATGTCGCGCACGCGGTCGCCGGGCCACTCGTGACTGATTGCCGTTTCCGCATAGGTCTGCGGCGAGACGTCGGCGCCGCCTTGCAGCAGCAGGCCGTCGAGATGCTTGGCGTAGTCGCGCAAGCGGATGTTGCTCGGGTGCAGCATGCCCTGATGACCGACCGTCGGAATCATGAACACGATCACGTCGCGCGACATGACCCAGTGCGCGATCGATTCCTCGAGATACTGCAAGGTCTTGCCGCGCAGCCCCTTCGCACCCGGCTCCGGATGGAAGATGCGCGCCGACACGCCGATGCGCAGCGTGCGCTGCGTGATCCGCTGGCCCGCGCGATCGAACAGTTGCCGCGCGCGCGCCGCGATGATGCGGCCGAACACGCTCCACGCCGAATCGCTCTGCCGCAGATAGCGCGGCGGCGACGGCGGGAATGCATTGGGCGGCGGCGGATTGGTCGCGCTGAAATCGGGTGCCGCGCCGAACCCTGGCGGCGGCGCGCCGGCCGAGCGCGCGGTGGCCGCGTCTTCGGCGGCGGGCGTGGCACCGGTGGTG
>NZ_VWWM01000047.1:0-65884 GCF_011752945.1 Paraburkholderia sp. Cy-641 | reverse complement strand
CCGCGGCGCGAGCGGCCGCGCGGCTGGGCTGCCCGCGCCCGACAACGCATCGAGCGCGACGCCCGCCGCCGCGCGCGTCGAGTCCTGCAACGGCGCGTCGCCCGCCTTGGCCGTGGTCTTCAGCACGCCCGGATAAGCCGGCAGCTCGTTCTGATCGACCACTTCGGCATCCTTCGGATTGCGCAACGCGAACACGAGGCGCCCCGAGCTTTCGGCGAGCGTCAGACGGTCGATGTCGGCGAGCGGCACGGCGAGCACCGCAGTGCGCACGAGGCCGTTCGGGTCGCCACCGTTGTCGCCGGTCGTCGTTGCGTTGCCGAATGCAAGCACGCGCACTTTCGAGAGCAGCAGACGCGCCTGCGTACGATCGATTTCGGCGCCGTTGCCGAGATTGCCGTTGCCGTCGCGCTTCAACGTGAAGAACACGTCGACGAAATTGCCCGGCCGCAAGCGATTGCCGACGGCATTGCCTTCGTCGACGCGCACCGCGAGCGCGCGCTCGCCCGGCTCGATGCGCTCGGCAAGTCCCGAGGACAACTGGGCTTCGAGCACCGGCGAATCGGCGCCGATGTCGGCGTTCGGCACGCGGCCCGCGAGTTGCGCCGGGTCGGTGAAGGCGCCGTTCGGGTTGATCGGCAGGTTCTGCACGCGCAGTTCGTCGACGGTGATCGGCTTGCCGCCCGGCAAGGTGCGGGTCGCGACGACCACCGGGAAGCTCGCCTGCGCCGCCGGCGCGGCCGCGACCGGTGCCGGACGGCGCGACAGCGTCCACGCGAAGATGCCGAGCACGAGCGCGAGCGCGATCAGGACACCGGCAAGAATTTTGGTCAGATTCGGCATGACGGGTAGTGCGATGGATTGCGTCGGTTGATGAAGGACGAACAGCACGAGGCCATGCGGCGAACGCGTGCGCTCACGCGGCCGGCGACGGGAGAAAAGATCGGTGCCGGCGTCACTGGATGTTCTCCGGGTTGAGCTGGACCGTCGCGTTGCCGGACAACGTGGTGGGCATGGCGAGATTAAGCAGCGGCAGCGGCGGCACGAGCGGATTGCTCGTGTAGTTGTACGTCAGCGAAACGGTGATGCAGGTCATCGCACTGCTGGTTCCGCAACTCGCATTCGTGGCCGCGCACTGCATCGCATTCACGAGCGGCTGGACCACGAGCTTCGCGGCGGCGCACGCGGCGTTGCCGCGGTTCGTGAGCGCGGTAGCCATCGACACGTTGGTCTGCCAGTTCAATGCGGCGCGCGCGCCTTCCGAGGCCGCGAGCGTGAGGTTCTGCTGCGCGACGAAGATCAGGCTGTACGTCACGATCGCGTAGAGGATCAGGAAGAACAGCGGGAACACGAGCGCGAACTCGACGGCCGTCGCGCCACGCTGCGCGCGTTGCCGGCTTGCGTTCGCTGCGTGCATGTGTGTCTGCGAGCGGCGGATGGGTTGCATGGCGCGGTGCCTCATCACAGCCCCCGGCCCGTTGCGCGCAGCACCAGCCACAGTGTCGCGGCCACGCTCAGGCATGCGGCATAGGGCGTCGATGCCTTGCCGGCCAGTTCGAACGTCGCGCGACCGTTCTGGCCAAGCCCCGCGAGCCGCGTGCGCGTGACGATCAGTAGCCACAAAGCATGAATGCCGGCCGCGAGACTCGCGGCCATCCACAAACCGAGCAATGCGTGCATGCCGCACCAGGCGCCGAGCACGGCAAACACCTTGACGTCCGCGGCACCCATCAAACCGAATGCGAAAAAGGGCAATAACGAAAACAGGCCGACCAATGCGCCAATCCCTGCCTGAAGCAACGAAATGCCGAATGGTCCGCAGCCGAATAACGCGCAGCCGAATGCCGCCGCCAATCCCGCGACGACAATCGAATTGGAAATGCGCCTCGCGCGGCAATCGCTTATAGCGACAGCCGCGGCCCAGGCGATAAATAAACCGATCCCCGTTGCGAAGCTCATTTCAGACTCGACAGGCGTGACAATGCAATGCGAATTGCATTGCAATTCACATTAACCCATAGCGCTATGCGTAAAAACACATGCAAAGTACTCAGCGTAATTGCGCCGAGTACTTTGCGATGCGTTTAAAGGCTGTCAGCCATTAAGTAGCAGGCGTGGTGCCCGTGATCTTATTAGAGATACTCGTAAACACGGTGTTCAGATCGCCGCCGAGCGTACCTACCGCCCCCGCGATGACCAGCACGATCAACCCCGCGATCAGCCCGTATTCGATGGCGGTAACGCCTTTGTTGTCTCTCAGGAAGCGTTGTGTGAGCTTTTTCATTTTTACCCTCGGAACTTCATATATTTCGTTTGATTTAATGCTGCTGTACGACCGAACTCTGCCGATGCAGCGGACCGTTTCTCTCATTTCCGGTCCCGTCCGTTGCCTTGCAGTAGTCCTACCACGCAGCCGCCTTGCCTACAACGGTGTGTTGGAACTGTCTGTTCGATAACGTACCTCCCCACGTCAATCGCTGACGCTTGCGGGTTTTATAGCCGAACAATCTTATTTAAGCAATTGTCCGATGCCCTCGGCTTCACACGATCTTTACTTTTGGCCCATGTTCAGGTTAACGGCAGTCCGTGCGTTTGCGCACATAGGAATAACCATAGGTTAGATTCGGTCCACTAATTATCTGTTTGAACAGAGCGTTTCAAGCACACGAGGGTTCGATAAACGTTTGCGTTACGCCGTGCACCGTAACGGCGCGCACGGCTCGTTACGTTACGCAGCCCTTGCAAAAGACCCACGAAACGTTCCTCGCGACCGCCAATTGCCTTCGCCGCAATTCTTTCGATATTCGGCAAAGCCTTATCGCATAAGGCTTTGCACAGTTTATTCAAAAAAATCCTCGCATCGCGCATTCGAAATGGCACGGCTCGTGCAGAGATAGCCGCGCGGCAAACATCCAACAACTGATGCGATACGAGGGCGACATGACCATTCAAACGACCAACACGACCATTCGGACAACACTGATCGCGGCGAGCATCGCGGCCATGCTTTCTCTTGGTGCTTGCGGAGGCTCCGGCAGCCTGAGCACGGGCACTGGCGGCAGCGGCAGCAACTCCGCCGGCGGCACGCTTTCGACGACCAACGGCAGCGGTTCGGCGGGCTCCGGCGGCTCCGGCACGACCCCGACGGGCAGCAACAGCAACCCGAACAACTCGTCCGGCACGAATCCGAGTGGTAACAATACAACGGTCGCGAATGCGCTCGGCACTGTCGCCGGCAATACCGGTGGCGTGGTCGGCGATGTCGGCGCCACGGTTGCGGGCGTCGGCTCGGTCATCGGTTCGCAGACGCTGCCCGGCGTCAGCCCGCAAACGACCAAGGCCGCCGGCGGTGTCGTGCAGGAAGCCGGCAACGCGATCTCGACGCTCGGCAACGGCGTGTCGCAAGGGCTCGGCCAGCTCGGCACCGGCAACGACGCGATCGGCATGACCGTCGCGAGCGTCGGCGGCGTGGTCGGTCATGTCGGCAACGCGGTCACCGATACGGGCGACCTCGTGACGAGTCTCGGCAGCGGCGCGCTCGCCCCGCTCGGCGCCGTCACCACCCCGCTCGGCAATACCGTCAGCACGCTCGGCAATGCGGTGTCGAGCGGCGCCGGCGTGCTCACGAACGCCCTGTCGACGGGGCCGGTTCAACAGGTCACGCAAACCCTCAGCACCGCGATTACGCCGATCACTTCGGTCGTCGCCTCGACCACGCAGACGGTCGGCAACGCAACCGGCCTCGGCGCGCCGGTCAACTCGCTGCTCGCGACGCTGGGCAGCGGCCTCGGCAAGGCCGGCACGCTGCTCTCGTCGACCGGCAACAACGCGGTCACGAGCGCGCTCGGCAAGACGGTCGTCGACACGGGCACCCTGGTCGCGTCAGTCGGCGGTCTTGTCAGCGGCGGCAGCGGCACGAATCCGCTCGGCGCCATCACGAGCGCGCTCGGTGGCCTGACGGGCGGCCTCACCGGCGGCAGCAGCACCGGCCCGCTCGGCGGCCTGACGGGCATCCTCGGCGGCACCTCGGGCAGCAGCGGCCCGCTCGGTCCGGTCACGGGTCTGCTCTCCGGCCTGACGGGCACGCTCGGCGGCGCAACCGGCACCGGCGCCGGCGGTCCGCTCGCTCCGGTGACGGGCCTGCTGTCCAGCGTGACGGGTGCGCTCACGGGCGCAACCAGCGGCAGCGGCGCCGGCAGCGGCCCGCTTGCGCCGGTCACGGGCCTGCTCTCCAGCGTGACGGGCACGCTCACGAACACGACGGGCGGCAGCAGCGGCCTGCTCGCTCCGGTCACCGGCCTGCTCTCGAGCGTCACGAATACGCTGGGCGGTGTGACGTCGGGCGTCACGACGGCGACGAATTCGGCGGCGACCAGCTCGGCGACGAACCCGGCCGCCGGCATTTCGCTGTCGTCGACGACGGGCAAGGGCACGACGGGCAGCAATCCGCTCGCACCGGTGACGTCGCTGCTCGGCAGCGTGCTCGGCGGACTGGGGAAGAAGTAAGCCGCTTGCCTGAAGAAGGTGGCGCGGCGCACGGCGGTATCCATCGGACGTGATCGCGCCACGCCGTTCGCGACTCGGGCGACACGCACGGCACGCGCCGCGCCGGCCGAAGCGCGGCGCGAACCGCCGGCCGCATGACAGCCACACGACGACCGCCACGCAGAAACACCCGCGCTTCGGCATCAAGCTTTAACCCCAGGCTTCAACTCCAGGCCGCGCTTCAAGGCTCGACAAAAGATTCGCCGGGGCCGACCACGGCCCCCGCTTTGCCCCGCACCGGACCGCGCCACCCGGAATGCGCGTTGTGACGGCGCAAGCAATCGCAAGGAATTGCACGGAACCGGCCGTACACGGCACACGATGAACACGGAGGAGCACCCATGTCCACTCAACGTTTTTTTTCTCTCCATGCGGCGTGCGCGACCGTCTCGTCGTTGCGCGCCCCGCTGATCGCCGTCGCGGTCGCCAGCCTGCTCGCGGCGTGCGGCGGCAGCACCGTCAGCGCACCGAGCGCTTCAAACCCCGGTAGCGGCGGCAACTCCGGCACCAATACACCGGGCACGACCACGACGACGTCCAAAGGCACGAGCGGCCTCGCCACCGTTGCCGCGCAAACCACCAGCGATCTCGGCAACACGATCGCATCGCAGACGATCCCGGGCCTGAGCCCGCAGGTCACCCAGGGGGTCGGTAGCGCGGTGTCGAGCACGAGCGGCACGCTCAATTCGGTCGCCGACGCGCTCAGCAACGGCCTCGGACAGACCGGCACGACGAGCAATCCGGTCGGCACGACGGTCGGCGGCCTCGGTTCGGTGGTCAGTTCGACGAGCGGTGTCGTGCAAGGCCTGAGCACGGCGGTCAACGGACTCGGCTCCGGCACGCTCGCGCCGCTCTCGCCCGTGACGACGCCGCTCGCCAGCACGCTCTCGACGGCCGCCACCGCGTTGAACGCGGGTGGCGCGACGCTCGGCAACGCGCTCAACTCGGCGCCGGTGCAGCAGATCACGCAGCCACTCAGCACGGCGATCACGCCGATCGTCACGAGCGCGGGTCTCATCACGCAGACGGTCGGCACGCAGACCGGCCTCGGCGCGCCGCTCGGCGGCGTGCTCGCGCAGGTCGGCGACGCGCTCAACACGGCGGGCTCGAAAGTCGGCTCGACCACCGGCAACCCGCTCGGCGCCGACGTCGGCGCGCTCGTCAGCTCGCTCGGCAACACGGTGACGAACGCGGGCGGCCTCGTCAATCCGAACGGCCCGAACGGCGCGAATCCGATTCCCGGCTTGATCACGAGCCTCGTCGGCAGCACCAACGTGGTGGTCGCTGGCGGACCGCCCGCCAACGGCAATCCGCTGAGCCCGCTGCAAAGCTCGCTCGCGAGTCTCGGGCTCGGCAGCAATCCGCTCGGTTCGTTGACGACCCTGCTCGGCGGCTCGCCGCTCGGCTCCCTGACTTCGACGCTGAACGGCACGCCGCTCGGCTCGCTGACGTCGCTGCTCGGCGGCACGGCCAGCGGCTCGAATCCGCTGACGACGCTCACGGGCACGCTGAGCGGCCTCACGAATATCGGCTCGGGCAGCGGCGGCCAGGCGCTCGCGCCGGTGACGGCGCTCGTCGGTCAGTTGACCGCGACGCTGACGACCGTGACGAGCTCGGTCGGCGGGTTGAGCACAACGACGGGTTCGAGCAGCTCCACGGGTAGTTCGGGCAGTGCAACGGGCGGCGTGTCGACGTTGCTCGGCAGCCTGTTGCCGATCAGCCATAAGTAAGCCGTTCATGCAGACGCTGCAACGGCGTTGCAGATGAACCGTCCGGCAAGATGCGCGCGCTTGCCGGACGACGCATGTCGGGGCGATGCATACGGCATCCATATATCGCCATGCTGTGCCTACAGTAGCGGAATGCGGTAACGAGATGCACGAACGCAATGCAGCAAGCGAAACGCGGCGAAAAAGCATCGCGCGCAGACAGTCGAATTCATAACAGGCGTCACGCATGCTCAAGCTCGCCGGGCTCGTGTCGATATATACGTCAGCACGGCAATATGCGTCGAGCCTCCTATAAGCGATCGAGACCCGCCCGGCCAGGCGGCACGCTCGCAACACAAAAATGGCATACGAGGAAAATCCGATGAGATTCGGGTATGGCAGTCAATGGAGTAGATGGACCATCGCGCTCGCGGCCATCGCGGCCAGCGCGACGCAGATGGAAGCCCATGCGCAATCCCGCCCGGTCGGCGGCAATCCGCTCGATTCGCTGCCGCAGATCAAAGCCCCTGACCGCGGTCCGAACGTGACCGTGCAGGTCGCGCCGCAAGCCCCTCAGCTTCAGGAACTGCTCGCCCGCCATCTGACGCCTTCGAGCGTGAAAGTCGAAGGCGTGAAGTCGATTCCGTTCGACCTGGTCGCGCAGCGCTTCACACCGCTCGTCGGCAAGGACATCACGATCGGCGAGCTGATCGAAGTGGCCAACGGCGTCACGAAGCTCTATCAGGAACGCGGCTTCGCGCTCTCGTTCGCGTTCATCCCGGCGCAGACTTTCGCCGACGGCGTGGTGCGCGTGACGGTCGTCGAAGGTTATGTGTCGGCGGTCAAGGTCACGGGCAATCCGGGCCAGGCCGAAGACAGGATTCGCGCAATCGCCGATCACATCGTCGCCGACAAGCCGCTGCATCGCGCGACCTTCGAACGCTTTACCCAAGTGCTCGGCCTGCTGCCGGGCATCAAGGTCGCCGCCAACGTGCCGCCGCCGCAAAACACCGACGGCGCGACCACGCTCGAGCTGAACGTAACGCGCAAGCCGATCGACTTCAGCGGCGGCCTGAACTTCAATCAGCCCGGCGTGCAGGGCCTGCTGACCGCCACCAGCAACGGGCTGACCGCGCTCGGCGAACAGCTGAGCGTATCGGCACTGCTGCCCAAGGGCCGCGACAACGTCACCTATCTGGCCGCGCACGCGGGCGTGCCGATCGGCAGCAACGGGCTGACCGGCAACATCGACGCGTCGCACTACCGCGGCAATCCCGTCGATACTCCCGGGCTCGCCTCCAACATCACGCGCACGGTCATCAACGACAAGATCGGCGGCTCGCTCGCCTACCCGCTCCTGCTGAGCAACACGCGCAGCGTGATCGGCACCGCGTCGGTCTATGCCTCGCACAACGAGGACCGCTATCACAATGACGACACCGGCGCGCAGATCGGCTTGCGCTCGCAGGTGCGCGTGATGCAGTTGCAGGCCGACTACATGGCCGTCGATCCGGGCCAGGTGCGGCGCGCGAGCATCAACGTCGCGAAGGCGTTCAACATTCTCGGCGCGTCGAAGTCCATCGACTCGAACGTGCCGGGCCCGACCGGCACGAACCCGGCGTCGCTCAACTTCGTGCGAACCGGCGCGAGCTTCTCGCAGACCAACGAGTGGCCGCTGAAGATCGGCACCTCGGTTTCGCTGACGGGCCAGTACAGCGCGGTATCGCTGCCGACCTCGGAGCAGATCTCGTTCGGCGCCCAACGTTTTGCGCAGGGCTACGAGCCGGGCGAGGCGGCGGGCGATTCGGGCTGGGGCGCGATCTTCGAAGTCAACCGGCCGATTGCGCTCGGCTTCACGTATCTGCAATCGTTCACGCCGTATGTGTCGTTCGACATGGCGCGCGTGTATCTGCACGCGGGCACGCCGGCACCGTCGCGCCTGTCGTCGATCGCGTTCGGCTTCCGCATTACCGATGCGCGCTTCTACAGCCTCGATCTGTCGGTCGCGAAGGCGGTCGGCGACGCGCCGGTGGAAAGCCCGTCGCGCAGTCCGCGCATCAATGCGACGTTCTCCTACCAGTTGAATTGACACGCCTGCGCAAGCATCGGGTACGCGTTGCCGATTAGAAGTCCTACTATCAAACGGCATGCGTACTTTCGCGTATTCTGCGCTGACGATGCCAACGGCAACGCGCCGGCATCGTCCCGCATCGCGCCGGCCGGTGGCGCATCAGCCGCCGGCAACGATGCTCATAACGCCGCGCGACCACGATCGCGCCGTCTCTCATCAAGGAGGAAGACAATGACGCAATTCACTCAACGCGCCCGCGCGATCGCGCTGCGCACCGCCCGGCACGCAGCGCTCGCCGGCGCCCTGCTCGCGAGCGCCGTGACGGCGATGGCGCAAACCGATACGCCGGTCGGCACCTGGCAAACGATCGACGATCACACCGGCCAGCCGAAGGCACTCGTGCAGATCACCCAGGACGGCAACGGCGAGTTGAGCGGCAAGGTCATCAAGGGGCTCGGCGCGAACGACCAGCCCGATCGCCGCTGCACCGAATGCACCGATGCGCGCAAGGACCAGTTGATTCTCGGCATGACGATCGTCGACAGCATGAAGAAGGATGGCGACAGCTGGGATCACGGGCAGATTCTCGACCCGGAGAACGGCAAGGTCTACAAGTGCAAGATGCATCTCGAAGACGGCGGCAACAAGCTCGTGGTGCGCGGCTATATTGGCGTCTCGCTGCTGGGCCGCTCGCAGACGTGGGTGCGCCAGCAGTAAGACACGACGCGTAAAGCGCGGCAGCCCGCCCGGCGCCTTGCCTGAACGAATGCGAAGCGGCAGCGCAGATCGATAGCGCGTTCGTGCGAAAGCGCGGCATACAAAAGAAGCGGCCGGCGATGAAAATCGCGCGGCCGTTTTTTATTGGCGGACGTCCCTGCGAAATAACAGCTATGCGGCCTGCCTGAGCGACGTGCCATAGACGAACGGCGACTCCGACGACGGCGTGGCGATTGCGGGACTGCACACGCCGGGCTTCACGTGCACCACCGCGGGCGCCTTTGCCGCGGCCTTGCCCTTCTGCGGCACGTTCGCATGCGTGCGCATGCGCGCTTCCATCAGGCGACAGAGTTCCTCGCTCGACGCACCGAGCAGCAGCCCGGTCACGCGCTTGAGCACGCCGGACTCATACCATGTTTTGAAGCGGCGGTGACAGGTTTGATACGACGGGTATTTGCGCGGCATCGCGGACCAGGTCGCACCGCTGTACATGACCCACAGCACGCCATTGAGCACCGCGCGCGTATTGGCAAGCGGCCGGCCGCGCAACTCGACGCGCGGACGCAGTTCGGGCAGTAGCGGCGCGACGCGGCGCCATTCTTCATCGGTAATATCGCGGTACGGATTCATGCTTCCTCCTTTGTCAGAACTACAACAAAAGATAGCCAGTCATCCGTTCGCGGAATATAAGACGACTCCGAATCTTGAAATGCGTTGTCCGATAAATCCGGATGCGCGACCGCAGCCGGCTTACGTCAGCGACGTATCGACGATCCGGCGCGGCGTATCGAGATATTCCTTCGACTGCATCTCGACGATGCGCGACACCGTGCGCGTGAATTCGTTAGCCATCGGCCCGTCGACGTACAACTGCTCCGGCGGCACCGCGGCCGACATCAGCAGCTTGACCTTGTGGTCGTAGAACACGTCGATGAGCCATGTGAAGCGGCGCGCTTCCGAGGCCATGCGCACCGTCATCTGCGGCACGCCGGAGAGAATCACCGCGTGAAAACGGCTCGCGAGCTCAAGGTAGTCGTTCTGCGAGCGCGGGCCGCCGCACAGCGTCGCGAAGTCGAACCAGACGACGCCGTCGGCGCGGCGCAGCGCCTTCAGCTCGCGCTTCTCGATATGCAGCAGCGGGCTTTCGTCGGGCACCGCGGCAAGCCGCGCGAAAGCGTCGCGCAGCGCCTTGTCGGCGGCGGCGCCGAGCGGCGAGTGATACATCTCGACCTGCGCCAGCGTGCGGCGCCGATAGTCGATGCCCGCATCGACGTTGAGCACGTCGAGCCTGTTCTTGATGAGCTCGATCGCGGGCAGCATGCGGTCGCGATGCAGACCGTCCGGATACAGCGTATCGGGATCGTAGTTGGACGTCATCACGAACTGCACGCCGTTCTCGAACAGCTTGTCGAGCAGACGGTACAGAATCATCGCGTCGGCGATGTCCGACACGTGGAATTCGTCGAAACAGATCAGCCGGTAGCGCTTCGCGATGCGGCGCGCGAGTTCGTCGAGCGGATCGGCCTGGCCTTTCAGTTCTTCGAGTTCGCGATGCACTTCGCGCATGAACTCGTGGAAATGCAGACGCGTCTTTCGCTGCACCGGCACGATCATGTAGAAGCTGTCCATCAGGAAGCTCTTGCCGCGCCCGACGCCGCCCCACATGTACACGCCGCGCGGTAGATCCGGGTGATTGATCAGCTTCTTGAACGCATTCGAGCGGCGCGACTTGTATTCGACCCACTCTTCATAGCACCGCTGCAGGCGGTCGACCGCCGCGCGCTGCGCCGGGTCCGATTGATAACCGCGAGTCTGCAGTTCTTTTTCGTAGTATTCGGTGACGTTCATCGTGTTGCTGCAAAAAAGAAAGGCGGGAGGGAGTGAACCCGCCCGCCTTCGGCGATACCAGGATTGCGTTTCGGCTCAGGCGTGCGCGCTTACATGTTCAGCGCGCGCTTGTCCACGGCGAGTGCCGCTTCGCGCATGACTTCCGACAGCGACGGGTGCGGATGGCAAATGCGGCCGATGTCTTCCGAGGCTGCCTTGAATTCCATCGCCACCACGGCTTCCGCGATCAGGTCCGATGCGTTGGCCGAAATAATGTGCACGCCGAGCAGCTCGTCGGTCTTCGCGTCGGCGATCATCTTGACGAAACCGTCCGCCTTCGCAATGCCGAGCGCGCGGCCGTTCGCCATGAACGGGAACTGGCCCGTCTTGATCTCGCGGCCTTCGGCTTTCAGTTGCTGCTCGGTCTTGCCGACCCATGCGATTTCCGGCTCGGTGTAGATCACCCACGGAACGCAGTTGTAGTCGATGTGCGGCTTCTGGCCGTCGATCACTTCCGCGACCAGCACGCCTTCGTCTTCGGCCTTGTGCGCGAGCATCGGGCCGCGCACCACGTCGCCGATCGCATACACGTTCGGCACGGCCGTCGCGCAGTGGTCGTTCACGTCGATGAAGCCGCGCTCGTTGGCCTTCAGGCCGATCGCTTCGAGGCCGAGGTTGTCGGTGTTCGGCACGCGGCCGACCGACACGATCAGACGGTCGGCTTCGAGCGTCTGCGCGTTGCCGTCCTTATCCGTGTAGGCGATCGTCACGCCGTTCGCGCTCGTCTTCACTTCGCCGACCTTCACGCCGACGTGAATGTCGAGACCCTGCTTCTTGAACTGCTTGGCCGCTTCTTTCGAGAGCGCCTGGTCAGCCGCGCCGAGGAATTCCGGCAGCGCTTCGAGCACGGTCACTTCCGCGCCGAGGCGGCGCCACACCGAGCCGAGTTCCAGACCGATCACGCCCGCGCCGATCACGGCCAGCTTCTTCGGTGCCGAGTCGAACGAGAGCGCGCCTTCGTTGTCGGCGATCAGCTTGTTGTCGACCGGAATGCC
Source organism: Paraburkholderia sp. Cy-641 (assembly GCF_011752945.1). NCBI lineage: Bacteria > Pseudomonadati > Pseudomonadota > Betaproteobacteria > Burkholderiales > Burkholderiaceae > Paraburkholderia > Paraburkholderia sp. Cy-641. Next base: position 53,963 of record NZ_VWWM01000047.1, on the reverse strand, counting down.
CGGCAGATGACGCGCCTTCGAACCCGTCGCGATGATCACGTTCTTCGCCGTGACGACTTCGGTTTCGCCTTCGCCGCTCACTTCGATCTGCACGCCGGCGTCGGTCTTGCCGGCGAACTTGCCATGGCCCTGGAGCCACGTGATCTTGTTCTTGCGGAACAGGAATTCGATGCCCTTGGTCATCTTCTCGACGATGCCGTCCTTGCGGGCCATCATCTTCGAGATATCGACCGTCACGTCGCCTACCGAAATACCGTGGTCAGCGAGGTGATGCGAAGCGTTTTCAAACTCTTCCGACGACGCGAGCAGCGCCTTCGACGGAATGCAGCCGACGTTCAGGCAGGTGCCGCCGAGCTTCAGCGCGCCGGCCGGATTCTTCCACTTTTCGATACATGCGACGGTCTTGCCGAGCTGCGCTGCGCGAATGGCGGCGATATAACCGCCGGGGCCCGCGCCGATCACGACGACGTCAAATTCTTTGGACATGACAATCCCTTTGATGACGGAACGGCGCCGGGCCATCTAAGGTGGCGCGCGCCGTTCCGGTACTGCTGAATGCTTGAAGACTTACTGCGGATGGCGCCGGCTGGCCACGCCGGCCGGCGCCAGTGGAACGTGCGCTTACAGGTCGAGCAGCAGGCGCGCCGGATCTTCCAGCGCGTCCTTCATCGCGACCAGCGACAGCACCGCTTCGCGGCCGTCGATGATACGGTGGTCGTACGAGAGCGCGAGGTAGTTCATCGGGCGGATCACGATCTGGCCGTTTTCGACCACAGCGCGTTCCTTGGTGGCGTGCACGCCGAGAATCGCGGACTGCGGCGGGTTGATGATCGGGGTCGACAGCATCGAGCCGAACACGCCGCCGTTCGAGATCGAGAACGTACCGCCCGTCATTTCTTCGATCGACAGCTTGCCGTCCTTCGCCTTCTGGCCGAATTCGGCGATCTTCTTCTCGATGTCGGCGAGGCTCATCTGATCCGCATTGCGCAGGATCGGCACCACCAGACCGCGCGGCGAACCGACCGCGATACCGATGTCGAAGTAGCCGTGATAGACGATGTCGTTACCGTCGATCGACGCGTTCACGAGCGGGAACTTCTTCAGCGCGTGAACAGCCGCCTTCACGAAGAACGACATGAAGCCGAGCTTCACGCCGTGTTCCTTCTCGAACTTGTCCTTGTACTTGTTGCGCAGGTCCATGACCGGCGCCATGTTCACTTCGTTGAACGTCGTGAGGATGGCGTTGGTTTGCTGCGACTCGAGCAGACGCTCGGCGATACGCGCACGCAGACGCGACATCGGCACGCGCTGTTCCGGACGGTCCTTGAGCCACTGGTCGGCCGATGCCGGAGCCTTGACGTCCGGCAACGACGGCTTGGCGGCCTTCGGTGCGGCAGCCGGTGCCGGTGCAGCCTTGGCAGCCGGAGCGCCGGCGGCGAGCACGTCGCCCTTCGTGATGCGGCCATCGCGGCCCGTGCCGGCGACGTCGCCAGCAGCCAGGCCCTTCTCCGCCATCAGCTTGCCGGCAGCCGGCGAAGCCGCGGTGTTCGAACCCGTTGCGGCGGCAGCCTGAGCGGCCGGTGCCGCAGCAGCTTCGGCAACCGGAGCCGGCTTCACTTCGGCTTCGACGGCAGCGGCGCCTGCCTTGCCTTCGGTGTCGATCTTCGCGATCACCTGGTCGGCCACGACGGTGTCGCCGTCGTTCGAGATGACTTGCGCGAGCACGCCCGCAGCCGGAGCCGGCACTTCGAGCACGACCTTGTCGGTCTCGATTTCGATGAGGATTTCGTCCTGGGCGACAGCCTCGCCCGGCTTCTTCTTCCACTGCAGCATGGTGGCTTCCGAGACCGACTCGGAGAGCTGGGGAACCTTGACTTCAACAATAGCCATTATGAGTATCCTGAATACGTATCGGGTGACGGCGCTTCTTCACGACCGCCTGCGAACCTCGGGCGCCGCGCCTGAACCTCATGGGAACCGTTCGACGCGGTTCGGCGCGGCGCGGGAAAAATGCACTACGGTGCACCTTTCCCGGCTCGACTGTTTCCTTATTTAGCGATCGACGCGCTCTTGAGGCGGCCGAAAGCGCCTTCGACCAGCGCCTTCTGCTGCTCGTAGTGCTTCGCGTAGTAACCGACTGCCGGCGAGGCCGAAGCCGGACGGCCGCTGTACGCCAGCTTCTGCCCGTCCTTCATGCCTTCCTTCAGGTGGTGCTCGATGTAGAACCACGGGCCCTGATTCTGCGGCTCGTCCTGCACCCAGACCACTTCGGTCGCGTTGTCGTACTTCTTCATTTCCGCTTCGAACTGCTTGTGCGCGAACGGATAGAGCTGTTCGATACGGATGATCGCGACGTCGTTCGCCTTCGCTTCGCGGCGATGCGCGACGAGGTCGTAGTACACGCGGCCCGAGCAGGCGATCACGCGCTTGACCTTCTTCGCGTCGATCGACTCGTCGGTTTCGCCGAGCACCGGCTGGAACGAGCCCTTCGCGAGTTCCGACAGATCCGACACGGCTTCCTTGTGGCGCAGCAGCGACTTCGGCGTGAAGACGATGAGCGGCTTGCGGAACAGGCGGATCATCTGGCGACGCAGCAGGTGGAAAATCTGCGCCGGCGTGGTCGGCTGAACGACCTGCATGTTGTGGTCCGCGCACAGTTGCAGGAAACGCTCGATACGTGCCGACGAGTGCTCCGGACCCTGGCCTTCGTAGCCGTGCGGCAGCATCATGGTCAGGCCCGAGACGCGGCCCCACTTCACTTCGCCCGACGAGATGAACTGGTCGATCACGACCTGCGCGCCGTTCACGAAGTCGCCGAACTGCGCTTCCCATGCCACGAACGTGTTCGGTTCAGCGGTCGAGTAGCCGTATTCGAAGCCGAGCACCGCTTCTTCCGACAGCACCGAGTCGATCACCGTGAACTTCGCCTGACCTTCGGCGATGTTCTGCAGCGGCACGTAGGTGCCGTCGTTCCAGCGCTCGCGGTTCTGGTCGTGCAGCACCGCGTGACGGTGCGTGAACGTGCCGCGGCCCGAATCCTGACCGGTCAGGCGCACCGCGTAACCCGATGCGACCAGCGACGCGAACGCGAGGTGCTCGCCCATGCCCCAGTCGAGCTTCGCTTCGCCGCGGCCCATGGCGCGACGGTCGTTGATCACGCGCTCGACGAGCGGGTGCACCTTGAAGTTTTCGGGAATCGTGGTGATGCGCTCGGCGAGGCGCTTCAGTTCCGCGAGCGGCACGGCCGTGTCGGCCGCGTCGGTCCACTTGCGGTTCAGGAACGGCACCCAGTCCACCGCGTACTTGCTCTTGTAGTTCGAGAGCACCGGGTCGACCGTGTGGTGGCCTTCGTCCATCGCCTTGCGGTAGGCCTTGACGAATTCGTCGCCTTCGTCGGCCGAGATCACGCCTTGCTGCACGAGCTTTTCAGCGTACAGCGCGCGCGTGCCCGGATGCTTCGCGATCGTCTTGTACATGAGCGGCTGCGTGACCGCCGGGGTGTCCTGCTCGTTGTGGCCGAGCTTGCGGAAGCAGACGATGTCGACGACGACGTCCTTGTGGAACTGGATCCGGAAATCGATCGCGAGCTGGATCGCCAGCACGACCGCCTCGGGATCGTCGCCGTTCACGTGCAGCACCGGCGCCTCGATCATCTTGACGACGTCCGAGCAGTACAGCGTCGAGCGCGAATCGCGCGGGTCCGACGTCGTGAAGCCGATCTGGTTGTTGATGACGATGTGCAGCGTGCCGTGCGTGCCGTAACCGCGCGTTTGCGCGAGGTTCAGCGTTTCCATCACGACGCCCTGGCCCGCGAAAGCCGCGTCGCCGTGGATCTGCACCGGCAGCACCTGCAGGCCGGTTTCGTCGCCGCGACGGTCCATACGGGCCTTCGCCGAACCCTCGACCACCGGGTTGACGATTTCGAGGTGCGACGGGTTGAACGCGAGCGACAGGTGAACCGGGCCGCCTTCCGTTGCGACGTCCGACGAGAAGCCCTTGTGGTACTTCACGTCGCCGGCCGGCAGATCGTCGACGTGTTTGCCTTCGAATTCGGCGAACAGGTCGGCCGGCATCTTGCCGAGCGTGTTGACCAGCACGTTCAGACGGCCGCGGTGCGCCATGCCGATGACGATTTCCTGGACGCCGTTCGCGCCGCCGTGGCGCACGACTTCGTCCATCGCCGCGATGAAGCTCTCGCCGCCTTCGAGCGAGAAGCGCTTCTGGCCGACGTACTTGGTGTGCAGGAAACGCTCGAGGCCTTCAGCGGCCGTCAGGCGGTTCAGGATGTGCTTCTTCTTGTCGTTGCTGAAGTTCGGCGTCGAGCGGATCGATTCGAGCCGTTCCTTCCACCAGCGCTTCTGCTCCGGATCGCTGATGTACATGTACTCGGCGCCGATCGTGCCGCAGTACGTGTCGCGCAGCGCCTTGACGATGTCGCGCAGCGTCGCCCGCTCGAACCCGAAGTACAGGTTCGTTGCACTGAACTCCTGGTCCATGTCGGCTTCGGTGAAGTCGTAGAACGCGGGTTCAAGTTCGGGGATTGCGGGACGTTCGCGGCGCTTCAGAGGATCGAGATTGGCCCATTGCGAGCCGAGGAAGCGATATGCGCCGATGAGGGACTGGACGTAGACCTGTTTGCGGGAAGTGGCGAGGTCTTCGCCGCCGGCCGTTGCGCGCGGCAGGAAGGCATTGGCCTTGGCGCGCTGGGCAAACGACTCGACGATCGGGCCGTGGGCCACGTCGTTGGCGTTGCTGCCGTCCGATGCGGGCACGTTTTGCAACGCATCGAAATAGCTGCGCCAGGTCTCGGGCACTGACGCCGGATTATCGAGATACGCTTCGTACATTTCTTCGACGTACGGAGCATTGCCGCCGAACAGATAAGAGTTCGACTGGAATTGCTTCATCATTTTTACGCTCACCTTTCTTCGAGCTTCTCGAGAAATAGCGGGTTACAGAACCTTCCGCGACACGGCCTGACCGTTTAGCGGATTGCGCGAATCAAGTCTTGCTTGGAAGGACCTAAAACAGTGCACCCGGGAGCATAGCACAGAACGAATAGCCCAGATAGCGAACCGCATAGGGGCAAACGCCCGTGACGGCGGGCGTTTCACGGATGGGCCGAAAACAGCGAAGCCACCCGAAGGTGGCTTCCATTACTGCTATCCGGTCACGCCGGCTTGCGGTCGCTTACTCGGCAACCTTGTTGCGGCTCGCGCTGCGGCGCTCGTGTTCCTTCAGGTAGCGCTTACGCAGACGGATCGACTTCGGCGTGACTTCGACGAGTTCGTCGTCGTCAATGAATTCGACCGCGTATTCGAGCGACAGCTGGACCGGCGGCACGAGACGCACGGCCTCGTCGGTGCCCGAGGCGCGCACGTTGGTGAGCTGCTTGCCCTTGATCGGATTCACGACGAGGTCGTTGTCGCGGCTGTGAATGCCGATGATCATGCCTTCGTACAGCGCCTCGCCCGGCGACACGAACATGCGGCCGCGGTCCTGCAGCTTCCACAGTGCGTACGCAACGGCCGCGCCGTCGTCCTGCGAGATCAGCACGCCGTTGCGGCGCTCGCCGACCGCGCCGTCCTTGACCGGCTGGTACGAATCGAACGTGTGGCTCATCAGGCCCGTGCCGCGCGTGAGCGTGAGGAATTCCGACTGGAAGCCGATCAGGCCGCGCGCCGAAATGCGGTACTCGAGACGCGTGCGGCCACGGCCGTCCGATGCCATGTCGAGCATTTCGCCCTTGCGGCGGCCGAGTTCTTCCATCACGCCCCCCTGGTGGGTGTCTTCCATGTCGACGGTCAGGTTTTCGTACGGCTCGTGCTTGACGCCTTCGACTTCCTGCATCACGACGCGCGGACGCGACACGGCCAGCTCGTAGCCTTCGCGGCGCATGTTTTCGACCAGAATGGTCAGGTGCAGCTCGCCGCGGCCCGCCACTTCGAACGTGGTTTCGTCGCCGGTATCGCGCACGCGCAGCGCGACGTTGTGATTCAGTTCCTTCATCAGGCGGTCGCGAATCTGGCGGCTCGTGACGAACTTGCCCTCGCGGCCCGCGAGCGGCGACGAGTTGACGAGGAAGTTCATCGTCAGCGTGGGTTCGTCGACCGTGATCATCGGCAGCGCTTCCGGCTGTTCCGGCGAACAGATCGTCACGCCGATGCCGACTTCCTCGATACCGTTGATCAGCACAATGTCGCCCGCTTCAGCCGAGTCGACCTGCACGCGGTCGAGCCCCTTGAACGACAGCACCTGGTTGATCTTGCGATTGAGGATTTCGCCTTCCGGACCCGAGCGTACCGCGACGGCCATGCCCGGCTTGATGCGGCCGCGCGTGATACGACCGATACCGATACGGCCGACGTACGACGAATAGTCGAGCGAGGTGATCTGCAGTTGCAGCGGACCTTCCGGGTCGGCCGGGCGCACCGGCACGTGCTTGAGGATCGCCTCGAACAGCGGCCGCATGTCGCCGTCGCGCACGTCCGCCGTGAGGCCGGCATAACCATTGAGACCCGATGCGTAGACGATCGGGAAATCGAGCTGCTCTTCGCTTGCGCCGAGCTTGTCGAACAGGTCGAAAGTCTGGTTGATGACCCAGTCGACGCGCGCACCCGGGCGGTCGACCTTGTTGACCACGACGATCGGCTTCAGGCCGAGCGCGAGCGCCTTCTTCGTGACGAAGCGGGTTTGCGGCATCGGGCCTTCCACCGCGTCGACGAGCAGCAGCACCGAGTCGACCATCGACAGCACGCGCTCCACTTCGCCGCCGAAGTCGGCGTGCCCCGGCGTGTCGACGATGTTGATGTGCGTGCCTTCGTACTCCACCGCGCAGTTCTTCGACAGGATCGTGATGCCGCGCTCCTTTTCGATGTCGTTCGAGTCCATCACGCGCTCGGCGATCTGCTGGTTCTCGCGGAACGTGGCGGTCTGGCGGAGGAGCTGGTCGACGAGCGTGGTCTTGCCGTGGTCGACGTGAGCAATGATGGCGATGTTGCGTAGGGCGCGGGTCATAGGAAACCTGGAGACAGTTGGAGTGCGCCGCTTGCTTATGCTGCTGGTTGGGGAGATCACCCCGACAACAAGCCCAAAGCGCACTTTTGGGAACCCAACATTATAGCATGGCGAAATGATGCTCTCTGGTATTCCCTGATAGACCGCTCTCTTTTCCTCTTCCCCAGTGCGCGCCGATCCGCAGCCCGGCCCGATGCCGCTGCCACGACGAACCATCTCCCTTGACGCCCAACCGGAAAACAATCGGGGAAAAATCCTTGCCTAAGCTGTAAGAACGCTTGTCGCGTCAATCAACAGCCGACTATACTAATGCCTAGTCAACCATTGCATTCGCACGAGAATCATGTCGGAGCCGTCCACCGAATCCATGCCGGACCTTAGCGAGTATCAACTCGGCGAAAGCGTCGGCTATCTCCTCTCGCGGGTGAAATCGACCATGTCCAACCTGATCACGCAGCGCAGCATGGCCGAGTTGGGCATCACCAGCCAGCAGGGCAGCATCCTGTTCATGGTGGCGAGCGGCAAATGCCTGCTGGCCGCCGAACTGGCCCGCGAATACGGCATCGACGCCAGCGCCGTCACCCGTCTGATCGACCGGCTCGAAAAGCGCGGCCTGCTCACCCGGGTGCGCAGCAACGAAGACCGGCGCGTCGTGCGCCTCGCGCTGACACCCGAAGGCCACGCAATCGCCGCCCGCATGCCGGGCATTTTCAATAGTGTGCTCGACAGCCTGCTGAACGGTTTCACCGCCGAGGAAGTGGGTTTCCTGAAGAGCATGCTGCGCCGGGTGCTCGTCAATTCCGGCGAACAGACGGGACTGACCCGCGAGGCCGCCGGCAATCCCGACGGTAAATCCTGAGAAATTGCTTGCTGCGTCCATCATTACCTTCCACTCAAAGAGTCGAGCGATGAAATCCCTTTTCCTGTCCGCGCCCGCGCTTCCGAGCCGGGCCGCCGTCGCCGCCGCGGTGACGGCGCTCGCCCTCACGGGGTGCGCGAACTACATCGGCGTGAAGAGCGACAAGCAGATCGCGTCGCCGGCGCAGTATGAGTCGACGCAGAGCCTGCCCAGCGAAGGTGGCCAGTGGCCCTCGCTCGACTGGGCCAACCAGTTCGGCGACCCGCAACTGCCGAAGCTGATCGCGGAAGCGCTCGAGGGCAGCCCGTCGATCGCCCAGGCGCAGGCGCGTCTCGCGAAGGCTTCGTCGTATATCGAAAGCTCGCGCTCGGCGCTGTTCCCGAAGGTCAACGGCAGCTATTCGTGGACGCGCGAACTGTTCTCGGCGAACGGTCTCTACCCGCCCCCGTACGGCGGCACGTGGTTTAGCGAAAACAACGTGCTCGCGAGCGCGTCGTGGGACCTCGACCTGTGGGGCAAGAACCGCCAGCGTCTCGGCCAGGCCGTGTCGCAACAGAAAGCCGCCGAAGCGGACGTACAGCAGGCGCGCGTGACGCTCGCCGCGTCGGTGGCGAGTACCTACAACCAACTCGCGCAGCTGTATGCGTTCCGCGATATCGCCGCGCGCGAGATCGCCAACCGCCAGGATGTCGGCCGCATCACCAACGGCCGCGTGGCCGCCGGTCTCGACTCCAACGTCGAGAAGCAAACGGCCGTCGGCAACATCGCGACCAGCCAGTCGAACCTGACCGACCTCGACGGCCAGATCACGGTCGTGCGCTATCAGCTCGGCGCGCTGCTCGGCAAGGGCCCGGACCGCGGCATGCAGATCGCCAAACCCGCGCTCACGGGCGGCGACACGGTCGCGCTGCCGGACAACATCCCGGCCGATCTGGTGGCGCGCCGCGCGGACATCGTCGCCGCCCGCTGGCAGGTCGAAGCCGCGATGCACGACGTCAAGGAAGCGAAAGCCGAGTTTTTCCCGGACGTGAACCTCGCGGCCGGTTTCGGTTTCGACGCGCTCGGCTGGGGGCGCTTTCTGACCGCGGCGAGCCGTCAGACCCAGTTCGGCCCGGCGATCCATCTACCGATCTTCGACGCCGGCGCGCTGCGCGCGCAGCTGAAGGGCCGCTATGCCGACTTCGACCTCGACGTCGCGAACTACAACCAGACGCTGATCAACGCGCTGCAGGACGTGTCGACGCAGGTATCGTCGATCCGCTCGATCGACCAGCAGTCGGGCGACGCCCAGCGCGCGCTCGACGCGTCGAGCAAAGCGTATCAGCTCGCCGTGGTGCGCTACAAGGCGGGCCTGTCGCCGCAGTTGCAGGTACTGACCGCCGACGAGAACAGGCTCGCCGCCGAGCAGACGGTGACGGGGCTGAAAATGCGCCGCCGCGATCTGCAGATCGGCCTCATCAAGGCGCTGGGCGGCGGCTTCGACGCAACCCGGAGCGGTCTCGTGGTGCCGACCGACGCCCCGGCATCGGCAACGGGCACCGATACGAGTGCCGCCGCCAGCACCGCCGCGAAATAAGCCGCCCACCGCCACGCCGACGCCAACGCATCCGCACGAATCAACGAGTCAACGACGCCGTACAAAAGAACCCGGAGCACATCAATGAGCACTCCCCAACAGCCCGCCACCCCGCCGCAAACGGCGAACAACGGCAAACGCAAGCGCATGATGACGCTGCTCGTCATCGTGATCCTGATTGCCGCGGTCGCGTACGGCCTGTACTACTTCCTCGTCGCGCGCTTTCATGAAGACACCGACGACGCTTACGTGAGCGGCAACGTCGTGCAGATCACGCCGCAGGTCACGGGCACCGTGATCGCGGTGAACGCCGACGACACACAGGTCGTCAAGGCCGGCGACCCGCTCGTCGTGCTCGATCCGGCCGACGCGCGCGTCGCGCTCGAACAGGCCGAGGCCAATCTCGCGCAGGTGGTGCGCCAGGTGCGCGGCCTGTTCGCCGACGACAGCCAGTACGAAGCGCAGGTCGCGGCGCGCCAGGCCGATCTGTCGCGCGCCGAGGACGACCTCAAGCGCCGTCTGGCCGTCGCGCAAACCGGCGCGGTGTCGCAGGAAGAAATCTCGCATGCCCGCGATTCCGTGAAAACCGCCCAGGCCGCGCTCGACGCCGCCAAACAGCAACTGGCGGCAAACCACGCGCTGACCGCGAACACCACGATCACCGATCACCCGAACGTGCAGGCCGCCGCCGCGAAGGTTCGCGACGCGTATCTGAACAACGCGCGCAACACGCTGCCGGCGCCGGTCACGGGCTACGTCGCGAAGCGCTCGGTGCAGGTCGGCCAGCGCGTCTCGCCGGGCACGCCGCTGATGGCGATCGTGCCGCTGCACGACGTGTGGGTCGACGCGAACTTCAAGGAAGTGCAGCTCAAGCATATGCGCATCGGCCAGCCGGTCGAACTGACGGCCGACGTGTACGGTTCGTCGGTGCCGTATCACGGCAAGGTGGTCGGCTTCTCGGCCGGCACGGGTTCGGCGTTCTCGCTGCTGCCGGCGCAGAATGCGACCGGCAACTGGATCAAGGTCGTGCAGCGTCTGCCGGTGCGTATCGCGCTCGATCCGCAGGAACTCGAAAAGCACCCGCTGCGCATCGGTCTGTCGATGCAGGCTGACGTCGACATCAAGGACGAGACCGGCGGCCAGCTCGGCCAGGCACCGACCACGGCCTACCAGACCAATGTCTTCGACAAGTACGGCGACGAAGCCGATGCGGTCATCGCACGCATCATCGCGGAAAACGCGGGGCCGAATGCGAACGGCGGTGCGCAGAAGTCGACGGTGCAAAACGGCGGCGCGGCCGCCCAGCCGACGGCGAAGAAGGGCTAAGGAACAGCTAAAACTCCGCGCGACGATTCATAGAAGGCTTTTTCAATGGCTCAGGCTCAGGCGCAAGTCCCTCACCCGCCGCTCGAGGGCGCGCAACTGGTGATCGGCACCATCGCGGTGTCGCTCGCCGTGTTCATGAACGTGCTCGACACGTCGATCGCGAACGTGTCGATCCCGTCGATTTCCGGCGACCTCGGCGTATCGTCGGACCAGGGCACGTGGGTCATCACGTCGTTCGCGGTCGCCAACGCGATCTCGGTGCCGCTGACTGGCTGGCTCACCGACCGCATCGGCCAGGTGCGCCTCTTCATGGCGTCGATCGTGCTGTTCGTGATCTCGTCATGGATGTGCGGACTCTCGCCGAACCTGCCGTTCCTGCTCGCCTCGCGCGTCTTGCAAGGCGCGGTGGCCGGTCCGATGATTCCGCTGTCGCAAACGCTGCTGCTCGCGAGCTATCCGCGCGCGAAGGCGCCGATGGCGTTGTCGATGTGGGCCATGACCACGCTGATTGCGCCGGTCGCCGGCCCGATTCTCGGCGGCTGGATTTCCGACAATATCTCGTGGCCGTGGATCTTCTACGTCAACATTCCGGTCGGCGCGATCGCGGCCGCCGCGACATGGATGATCTTCCGCAACCGCGATTCGGTCATCAGGAAGGCGCCGATCGACGGCGTCGGCCTCGGCCTGCTGATCGTCTGGGTCGGCTCGCTGCAGGTGATGCTCGACAAGGGCAAGGACCTCGACTGGTTCTCGTCGACGACGATCGTCGTGCTCGCGCTCGTTGCCGTGATCGCGCTCGCGTTCTTCATCGTATGGGAGTTGACGGCCGAGCATCCGGTGGTCGACCTGTCGCTCTTCAGCCGGCGTAATTTCACGGGCGGCACGGTCGCGCTGTCGATCGGCTACGGGCTCTACTTCGGCAATCTCGTGCTACTGCCGCTGTGGCTGCAAACCGATCTCGGCTACACCGCAACCGAGGCCGGACTCGTGATGGCGCCCGTCGGACTGTTCGCGATCCTGCTCTCGCCGATCACCGGCAAGGTTCTGCCGCGCACCGATCCGCGCTATATCGCGACGCTGTCGTTCCTGATATTCGCGCTGTGCTTCTGGATGCGCTCGCGTTATACGACCGGCGTCGATACGTGGTCGCTGACGCTGCCGACGCTGATTCAAGGCATCGGCATGGCCGGCTTCTTCATCCCGCTCGTGTCGATCACGCTGTCGGGTCTGCCGGGTCATCGCATTCCGGCGGCATCGGGTCTGTCGAACTTCGTGCGGATCATGTGCGGCGGCATCGGCACCTCGATCTTCCAAACCGCGTGGGATCACCGCACGATCACGCATCACGCGCGGCTGACCGCGCAGGCGAACGTGTACAACCCGGTGTTCGATCAGTCGATGCAGCAGATGGGTAGCGCGGGCTTCAGCCAGGCGCAGACCTACGGCCTCTTCAACAACATGGTCTCGCAGCAGGCCGCGCAACTCGGCGTGAACGATCTGTTCTTCACTTCAGCCGGCATTTTCGTCGCACTGATCGCGCTGATCTGGATCACACGGCCGGAGCGGGCGGGCGGCGATGCCGGCGCGGCAGCGGCCGCGGCGCACTGAGGTTTCGTAACGGTTCGGCAACGTAAGCAGGACGGCATGAAGTCGCTGCGCTTCCGGATCAGACATCACGCGTTACGCGAGCCTAGCTCCCGGTCGTCACCACCAGGCGTTCGGGCGCCAGCACGCCTTCGCCCTGTTTCGCGACGCCGAGGAGCCGCCCCTGTGCCGCGTACACCCTCACGCGCGGCGCGTTCGCGGCGTCGGCGCCAATCGTCAACGACGACAGCTTCAGGCGCTGGCCGTGCAGAAAGCGACGCGTGTCGTCTTCGTTCAGGTGGACCTCGGGAAACGTCGACAGCAACGCATCGACCGGTTGCAGCCATCCGTCTCGCTCGGCTTGCGTCGCGTCGGACAAGGCATCGAGCGTAACCGCGTGTTCGAGCGTCAGCGCGCCGACGCCCGTGCGCCGCAGCGCAACCAGATGCGCGCCACAACCGAGCGCTTCGCCGATATCCTCGGCCAGCGTGCGCACATAGGTGCCCTTGCTGCACGTCACGCGAAACGTCACATCGGGCAGCGCGCACGCGATCAGTTCGAGCGCATGGATCGTCACCTGACGCCCTTCGCGCGCGACCGTCTGCCCGGCCCGCGCGTATTCGTAGAGCGGCTTGCCGTCGCGTTTGAGCGCCGAATACATCGGCGGCACCTGGACGATATCGCCAATAAAGCGCGCCAAGGCCACCCGCACTGCCGCTTCGTCGCAGGTCACGGCGCGCGTGTCGAGCGCTTCGCCTTCAGCGTCGCCGGTGGTCGTGCGAATGCCGAGGCGCATCGTGGCCTCGTAGGTTTTGTCGGCTTCGAGCAGGTCTTGCGAAAACTTGGTGGCCTCGCCGAAACACAGCGGCAGCAGACCGGTCGCGAGCGGGTCGAGCGTGCCGGTATGGCCCGCCTTTTTCGCCAGATAGAGACGCTTCGCGCGAATCAGGGCGTCGTTGCTCGACAGCCCGATCGGCTTGTCGAGCAGCAGCACGCCGTCGAGCGCGCGACGCGGCACGCGGGGGCGTTGAGGTGCAGTCATGTCAGTGAGGCAAAGACTTCGAGGAATACGAAACGGCGCCGGGCGCTACGGCGAACACCGCGGCACGGGACACGCTCAGTCGTCTTTCGCGCGCGTGGCGTTCGCCTCGTCGATCAGACGCGACATCTCGACGGCGCGCTCGATCGTTTTGTCGTAATGGAAATGCAGCGTCGGCACCGTATGGATATGCAGGCGCTTGAACAGCATGTTGTGCAGATGGCCCGCCGCATGACTGAGCGCTTCGAGCGTCTGCTGCGGGTCACCGGTCAGCGTCGTGAAGTAGACCTTCGCGTGCGCATAGTCTGGCGTCAGCTCGACGCTCTGAATCGTGACGATGCCGATGCGCGGGTCCTTGACCTCGCGCAGCAACTCCGACAGGTCGCGCTGGATCTGGTCGGCGATCTGCACGTTGCGATTGGGAGAAGAACGTTTTTTAGGCATGGTGTTGATGATCCGCGTTGACGGATACAAAAAATGGTTCGCGCGGTCGCGCAACGGCGGCCTCAAAAACAACGGGCGGAGCGGGCGTTAAAGCCCGCTCCGCCCGTTGTGCCGTGTCGCGTGAATTACAGCGTACGCGCGACTTCGGTGACCTCGAACACTTCGAACTGATCGCCTTCGACGATATCGTTGAAGTTCTTGATCGACATACCGCACTCGAAGCCCTGACGGACTTCCTTGACGTCGTCCTTGAAGCGCTTGAGCGAATCGAGCTCGCCCGTGAAGATGACGACGTTGTTGCGCAGCACACGCACCGACGACGAGCGCTTGACGAAACCGTCCGTGACCATACAGCCGGCCACCGCGCCGACCTTCGGCACCTTGAAGACCTGGCGCACTTCGACCGTGCCCGTCACGACTTCGCGCTTCTCCGGCGCCAGCATGCCCGACATGGCCGCCTTCACCTCATCCACTGCGTCATAGATGATGTTGTAGTAGCGAATGTCGACGCCGTTGGATTCCGCGAGCTTGCGAGCCTGCGCATCCGCACGGGTGTTGAAGCCTATGATGACCGCCTTCGACGCCGTTGCCAGGTTGACGTCCGACTCGCTGATGCCGCCGACCGCGCCGTGCACGATCTGCACGCGCACTTCGTCGGTGGAGAGCTTCTGCAGCGACTGGACCAGCGCTTCCTGCGAGCCCTGCACGTCGGCCTTGACGATGAGCGGCATGTACTGCACTTCGCCTTCGCCCATCTGCTCGAGCATGTTTTCGAGCTTCGCGGCCTGCTGCTTCGCGAGCTTGACGTCGCGGAACTTGCCCTGACGGAACAGCGCGACTTCACGCGCCTTGCGATCGTCCGGCATGACGATGACTTCTTCCCCGGCCTGCGGCACTTCCGACAGCCCCTGGATTTCGACCGGGATCGACGGGCCAGCGGACTTGGTCGGCTTGCCGGTTTCGTCGAGCATGGCACGCACGCGGCCGTAGGCACTGCCCGCGAGCACGACGTCGCCACGGTTCAGCGTACCCGACTGCACGAGGATCGTGGCCACCGGGCCCTTACCCTTGTCGAGCTTCGCTTCGATGACGAGACCCTTGGCCGGTGCTTCGACCGGTGCCTTCAGTTCCAGCACTTCGGCCTGCAGCAGCACGTTTTCGAGCAGATCGTCGATGCCCGCGCCGGTTTTCGCCGACACCGGCACGAACGGCGAATCGCCGCCGTATTCTTCCGGCACGACACCTTCCGCGACGAGCTCCTGCTTCACGCGCTCGAGGTTCGCATCCGGCTTGTCGATCTTGTTGATCGCGACGACGAGCGGCACGCCGCCGGCCTTCGCGTGGGAAATCGCTTCCTTCGTCTGCGGCATCACGCCGTCGTCGGCGGCCACGACCAGAATCACGATGTCGGTGGCCTTCGCACCGCGTGCACGCATTGCCGTAAAAGCTTCGTGACCTGGCGTGTCGAGGAACGTGATGACGCCGCGCGGCGTTTCGACGTGGTAAGCGCCGATGTGCTGCGTAATGCCGCCCGCTTCGCCCGCCGCCACCTTCGCGCGGCGGATGTAGTCGAGCAGCGAGGTCTTGCCGTGGTCGACGTGACCCATCACGGTGACGACCGGCGGACGCGGCAGCGCTTCGGCATCGCTCACTTCGCCTTCGACCAGCATCGCTTCCGGATCGTCCAGCTTCGCCGCGACCGCGTGGTGGCCCAGTTCCTCGACGATGATCATCGCCGTTTCCTGGTCCAGCATCTGGTTGATCGTGACCATCTGGCCGAGCTTCATCATCACCTTGATGACTTCCGACGCCTTCACCGCCATCTTGTGCGCGAGATCGGCAACGGTGATAGTTTCCGGCACGTGCACTTCACGCACGATCGGCTCGGTCGGCGCCTGGAACGTGGTGGACTGTTCCTGATGCTTGCCGCGGCCCTTCGGACCGCCGCGCCAGCCGCGATCGACGCCACCGCTCGAATCGCCGCGCGTCTTGATGCCGCGGCGCTTCGCTGCGTCGTCCTGCCAGCTGCCGCTCTTGCCGCCGCCGGGCTTTTTCTTGTCGCCGGCGGACGGAGCGCTCGTGGTCGAGGCCGGCGCCGCGGCTGCCGGCTTTTTCGCAGCCGGACGGGCCGGCGCTTCGCCTGCCGGACGGGCCGGCTTGTGCAGCGTGCCCTTCGCTTCGGCGGCCTTGGCCGGCTCGACGGGCTTCGGTGCTGGTTCCGGCGCCTTCACCTGCGCCTTGCGCGGCGTGTTCATCATTTCGCGAATCGCGCGCGCTTCGGCTTCCGCCGCCGCGCGGCGCTTGGCGATTTCTTCCTGCTCGGCACGCGCTTTCTCGGCGGCCTGACGCGCGGCGTCTTCCGCTTTTTTCGCGGCTTCGCGTTGCGCAGCACGTTCCGCCGCCGCGCGTTCGTCGTCCTGCTCGCTGCCCTTCGCGGCAACCGGCTCCGCAGCCTGTGCCGCCTGCTGGGCCTTCTCGCGAGCCGCCGCTTCGGCCACAGCCGCCGCGCGCTTCTTCGCCTCTTCTTCCGCGCGCTGACGCTCGGCTTCCGCAGCCTGCTCGCGCGCCTGGCGCTCGGCCTCTTCGCGTTCGAGCTGTTCCTGGCGAGCTTTCAGTTCCTGCGCCTGCTTTTCGAGCAGTTCGGCCTCGTGACGCGCTTCCTCTTCACGACGCTGAAGTTCGAGATCTTCGGCATCCGAACTCTCGGCCACATGATTCGATGCATCCCCGCCTTCCGCGACGGTCTCGTCGCGGCGGACGAACGTGCGCTTCTTGCGCACCTCGACCTGAATGGTGCGAGCTTTGCCCGTCGCATCGGACTGCTTGATCTCCGACGTATGCCGGCGCGTCAGCGTGATCTTGCGCTTGTCGGCATCGTTCGAGCCATGCGACTTGCGCAAGTGATCGAGCAGACGCGCCTTGTCCGCCTCGGACAGGTTGTCGTCTTCGCTCACCTTCTGGACGCCCGCTGCCTGCAGCTGCTCGAGCAGCACGCCAGCAGGCATTTTCAGTTCCGCGGCAAATTGGGCTACGTTGTTACTCGCCATTCATTCCTCTTAATGCAAGGACCGATTCCTTGCGGTTAGCATCGGGTCATGCGGCCTCGCGGCCGCGTTCAATTCAGTGCGCCATGGTCATTTCTCACTGGAACCAGTGTTCACGTGCTTTCATGATCAACGCCTTAGCGGCATCCTCTTCCATTCCGGTCATCTCGACCAGTTCATCCACGGCCAGCTCGGCGAGTTCGTCGCGCGTCTGAACCTGATGTTCGGCCAGCTTCGCGAGCAGGTCGGCGTCCATGCCGTCCAGGCTCTTCAGGTCGAGCGCTACATTTTCGACCTTTTCTTCGTTCGCGATCGCCTGCGTCAGCAATGCGTCGCGCGAGCGGTTACGGAGTTCGTGAACGGTGTCTTCGTCGAATGCCTCGATTTCGAGCATTTCGTTGAGCGGCACGTAGGCGATCTCTTCGAGGCTCGTGAAGCCTTCGTCGATCAGGATGTCGGCGACTTCCTCGTCGACATCGAGACGCGCCATGAACAGGTCGCGCAGAACGCCGCGCTCCTGATTCTGCTTCTGCGCAGATTCGTCCGGCGTCATGATGTTGATCTGCCAGCCGGTGAGTTCGCTGGCAAGACGCACGTTCTGGCCGCTGCGGCCGATCGCGACCGCGAGTTCGTTCTCGTCGACGACGACGTCCATCGAATGTTTTTCTTCATCGACGACGATCGACTGCACGGCTGCCGGCGCGAGAGCGCCGATCACGAACTGGGCGGGGTCTTCCGACCATAGCACGATGTCGACGTTTTCGCCACCGAGCTCATTACGGACGGCCTGCACGCGCGAGCCGCGAATGCCGACACAGGTGCCGATCGGATCGATGCGCTTGTCATAGGCGACCACGCCGATCTTCGCGCGCACGCCCGGATCGCGAGCGGCGGCCTTGATCTCGAGCAAACCCTGCTCGATTTCCGGCACTTCCATCTCGAACAGCTTCATCAGGAATTCGGGCGCCGTGCGCGACAGCTCGATCTGCGGACCACGCGCGGTGCGGTCGACCTTGGCGATATAGGCGCGCACGCGGTCGCCCACGCGCAGGTTTTCCTTCGGAATCAGCTGGTCGCGGCGCAGCAACGCTTCGACACGGCCCGATTCGACGATGAAGTTGCCCTTGTCGAGGCGCTTCA
This sequence comes from Paraburkholderia sp. Cy-641, assembly GCF_011752945.1. Lineage (NCBI taxonomy): Bacteria > Pseudomonadati > Pseudomonadota > Betaproteobacteria > Burkholderiales > Burkholderiaceae > Paraburkholderia > Paraburkholderia sp. Cy-641. The sequence goes on along the minus strand of NZ_VWWM01000047.1, from coordinate 35,934 downwards.
CCGAGCCGGTCATGATGTGCTCACCGCGCTCGAGGAAGTCGTTCAGGATCTGCTCGCGTTCGGCGTCGCGCACCTTCTGCAGGATCACCTGCTTGGCGGCCTGCGCGCCGATACGGCCGAATTCGATCGACGGCACCGGTTCTTCGATGAACTCGTCGAGCTGGATATTGGGCTGCTGCTCGCGAGCCTCGAACAGCAGGATTTCCTGATCCGGCTCCTGCAGCCCGGCTTCGTCCGGCACCACCTTCCAGCGGCGAAACGTTTCGTGCTCGCCGCTTTCACGGTCGATATGGACGCGGATATCCGCATCTTCTTCGAAGAGTTTCTTGGAGGCCGAAGCGAGAGCCGCTTCGAGCGCGGCAAATACCACGTCCTTATCGACATTCTTCTCGCGTGCCAGCGCATCCACCAGCATCAACACTTCGCGACTCATTGTTTGCGGCTCCTAAAGTCAACTTTCGGAACAAGGCGCGCCTTGTCCATGTCCGCGAGCGTGAAATCGAGCATCGCGGCGCCTTCTTTTCCTTCAAATTCCAGACCGATCGTCTCGCCTTGCGGAGCATGCAGAATGCCCCGGTACGATTTCCGTCCGTCCAATGGCTTTTTCAGTGTGATTACCGCCTCGCTGCCCGCGAAGCGCTCAAAATCCGCCAGTTTTTTCAGCGGGCGGTCGAGACCCGGCGACGACACTTCAAGCCGCTCATAATCGATATTTTCGACCGTCAGAACGTGCTGGAGCTGACGCGTGACCTTCTCGCAGTCTTCGATCGCGATGCCGGCCGGCTGGTCGATATAGATACACAACATGCCGCGCCCGGTGCGCTCGAGATCGACGAGCTCGTAGCCGAGTCCCACGACCGTGGTTTCAATCAGTTCCGTCAGTTGCACAGTGCCCTCTTAGATGTTCGCGCAGCGAGCCTCGCGCCTCTTCAGCAAACAACCAATGCGGGCCGCGCGCCAAGCCGGCGCACGTTCGTGCGAACCCGAGATGCCGAACCACGCTGAAGTAAGCGGCAAAAAAAAATGGGCTGAACGCCCATCATCTTGTTGCCGGTGGTCGCACCTGAGCCGCACATGAAAAACCGTACGCCCAGCGACTCCGCGATTGTAGCCATTTTTCGGCCCAAACGCAATCCGCCGAACGCTGCACGGCGCGCATTTCCGCTTGATTTAATAGGAATCTTTGGGAAAAGCGGCGGCAAGATCGGGCTTTTACGGAACGGCCCGTATTGCCTCAAACAGCACCCGGACGAATCTCGCCGTTGAGTTTGGGCGACTCGTCCCGCATTGATTCGCGCCGCGGTTTCGCGCGCATTCCCAAATCCGAAAGACCTGCTGAGCGCGGCCAATGGCGAGCCGGAAAAACCGCTAAAAACGAGTCACGGCTCGCTGTCGTGCGCAAACGGCGTCGCTTGCCGAAGGGATCGATCAAGCGCCCGACGCTGTCGATGGCAGCATGACCGCCATCCGCTGATTACCTGGGGACAGCCGCCTTGCCTCGTTCAAGCAGGCGGCCGCCCCAACCACCACGAGAAACTCCGCTTAGCGGCCGCGCGAACGGCCGCGTGCCGTACCGCCACCGTTGCCACGATTTGCGCCGCCCGCCCCTGTGTTGCCGCCGCCGCGATTGCCGCCCGGTGCGCGATTGCCCGTGTTACCGGGAGCGGCACGCTTGCCGCCCGGGCGGGCGCGATTGCCGTTGGGCGACGGCGCACGATTGCCGTCGACATCGCGGCCGCGCTGACCGCCGGCACCGCGGTTGCCGTAGCCGGTACCGGCACCGCCGCCCATACCCGTACCGAAGCCGCCGCCCGCCGCACCCCGGCGGCCCTGACCGCGCGGCTGCTGCTCGAAGCGGCTATGCGACATCAGCACCGGCTCGCGGTTGATGAAGCCCATCGACGTCTGCATCGGGTCCGGCTGCCGGCGCTCCGGCGCCGCATTGCGGCCACCGCGCTCCTCGCTCGGCGCCTTCAGGCCGACCGACGCCATCAGCGCGCGCACCTGGTTGTCGTCGAGTTCCTCCCAGCGGCCGCGTTTCAGCCCCTTCGGCAGCGAGATCGGGCCGTGGCGCGTGCGGATCAGCCGGCTGACCATCAGCCCGGCTGCCTCGAACATACGGCGCACCTCGCGGTTACGCCCTTCGGCAAGCGCGACGTGATACCAGTGATTGGTGCCTTCGCCGCCGCCATCGCGGATGCGCAGGAAATTCGCCGGACCGTCCTCGAGCTCGACGCCGTGCAGCAGCTTCTGGCGCATGCCTTCCGCGAGTTCGCCGACCACCCGCACCGCGTACTCGCGCTCGACGCTGTAGCGCGGATGCATGAAGCGGTTCGCGAGATCGCCCGAGGTGGTCAGCATCAGCAGACCTTCGGTGTTGAAGTCGAGACGGCCGACGGCGACCCACTTGGCGGTCTTCATCGGCGGGAGTTTGTCGAACACCGACGGACGGCCTTCCGGGTCCGCGTGGCTGACGATTTCGCCGGTCGGTTTGTGGTACAGCAGCACGCGCGGCGGCTTGCTCGCCAGCTTGCGCTTGACCGGCTTGCCGTTGATGCGAACCTGGTCGGTCGGCATGATGCGCTGGCCGATGTGCGCCGGTTCGCCGTTCACCGACACGCGGCCGGCGATGATCAGCTCTTCCATGTCGCGGCGCGAGCCCATGCCCGCTTCGGCGAGCACCTTGTGCAGCTTCGGCGCGTCGTCGTCCGGCGACAGCACGCGCTTCGGAGCAGCCGCCTTGCCTCGGCGCAGCATCGGCGCGCGCACGCCGCCGGTCGTGCTGTTGTCGGCGTCGAACGCCGGCGACGTCACGTACGAGAACAGATCGTCTTGAGCGGAATCCGCAGCCACGCTTGCGTCGGCGCCGCGACGGTTCTGGCGCTGCCCCTCGCGTTGACCCTCACGCGGCTGACGCTCGCGCTGGCCTTGCTGACCCTCGCGTTGCCCCTCTCGTTTCGCGCCGCCCGCATTGCGCCGCGCGCCCTGCTTCGCGCCCGCGTCCTTGCGCGGCATGCGCACCTGCGCGACGACCTCGCCATCCGGCGGCGCCTCGGTAACGACCGGCGCGGCCTGCATGGACGCGTTTTCGGCAGCCTTCGTCTTCGCCCCGGCGCGGCGGCGCGCGATCAGGCTGCGCGGCCCGCGACGCAGACCGCGGCGCGGACGCTCTTCGCCGTCGGCTTCCGCGCTCTGTGCCGGGCGCTCGCCCTCGCCTGCCGGCGCTTGCGGGTTGCGCGCTTCGTCGGCCCGCGCCGACGGCACGGCGCGCTCGGATTCGGACGAATCGGTGTCGTGGGTATGTGTCAAAACAACCTCAAAATGTCAGGTCGCGCGCGCCCGTTGCGGGCGCGGCAAAAAAAGTTCGGTTACGTCAGGCGCTGCGCGACTCGGTTTCGTCGTCGGTCAGAAAGCCTGCGTCCTGTGCGGCCTCACGGCGATCCTCGGAATCGTCGTGCGCCGCCTCGATCGGGTTCGGCCCGGTCGCATGCTCCGTGTTGCGAGACATGCCCGAGTCGTGCGCGAGTGCTGCCGAATCGGTCTGGGAGACCGGATCGTGATGCTGTGCAGTCCCGGCGACGCCGCTCCGCGGTACTGCGTTTGCCGTTTCGGCGTGTTCTTGAGCGGCGTTTGTGGCGTCGCTTGCTGCGGGGTTGGTTGCGTCTGTCGCGTCGTTTGTAACTTCGTTCGTGACTTCGCGTATTGCTTCGTGCGCCGCGCCAGTCTCGCCGACGGCGCCGCCCGGCCCGGCCATATCCGGACGCTGTGGCGCTTCGAATGCCGGCCCGGTCTGTGCTGCCTGGCCGGCCGGTTCCGTTTGCGCCGACTTCTGCGCCGCTTCCGGTTCGCCCGTCACGTCAGTCGCCACGGCCATTTCAACGGGCGTTACCGACTCCGACGACGGCTCGTCGCCCTCGCTCTGCGCATCGCCCGCTCCCCGCGCGGCCTCAGCCTCGCCCTCGGCGAACTCGATGGCGTGCTGGCCCAGCAGATCCGCATTCAGTTGCGCCGACGGATCGGCAAGCGGCGGCAATTCGTCGAGCGCCGTGAGTCCGAGGTCGTCGAGAAACTGGCGCGTGGTCGCGTAGAGCGCCGGACGCCCCGGCACGTCGCGATGACCGATCACTTCGATCCAGCCGCGATCCTCCAGTTGCTTGACGACCTGCGTATTCACCGTCACACCGCGAATTTCTTCGATATCGCCCCGCGTGACCGGTTGCCGGTAGGCAATGATCGCGAGCGTTTCGAGTACCGCACGCGAATATTTCGGCGGTTTTTCCGGATGCAGACGATCCAGATACGAACGCATCGCGGGCTTGCTTTGAAACCGCCAGCCCGACGCCAGCCCGACCAGCTCCACACCGCGCCCGGACCAGTCCCGCTTGAGGTCTTCGAGCAACATCCGAACGGTGTCTGCCGACACGCCATCGGCAAAGAGCTTGCGCAAATCGCCGAGCTTTAACGGCTCCTGCGCGCAGATCAAGGCAGTCTCGAGGACGATCTTCGCCTCTTGGGTATTCATGCAGCTAGGTCAGACCCTGTGGTCAAAGAACCGGATCAAACAGACGATGTGGAACTGAAGACGCGCTCGCCCGATTCTGATCGGTCATATTGATGGGAGCACGCACCGGGGGGCGGCGAACAGACTTATCGAACCTGACCCAGCCGGACGGAGCAGCGATATTCCTGAAGGGAATCGCGTGACTGAGCGCCATATTACGCAAAAACGACCGGGGCGTAAAGCCGGAATCCCCCACGTACCGTCTCGTCGCGCGCCGACGGACACGCCCGGGCGCCAAACGGATGAACGGAAACAGAAAATCCGCCGAGGCCATTTTTTTGCCGTTCGCGAGGCGTAGGCCACCGGCCGGGGGGCGGGTCTGCTGCCTACGCATTTCCGGCAGCGACCGAGGCAAAGTTCGCCGGAAGCCTCATCGATTTCCGCTCAGCTTCAGCCGCGCGCTATCCGAGCCTCAGCCCCCATTCGGCCCGGGCTTCGGGCTCAGTCGCGAAATCCCGCTCGACGCCGGAATCCGCGCCGCCAAGCCTCCGCGCTCAGGCGCCCGCGGGGCGCGCCAGAAACTTTCTCAGCCGCTCGACGCCCGCATCCAGCCGCGCCGTATCGCACGCATAGCACCAGCGCACGAAGCCCTCGCCCTGCGGCCCGAACGCGCTACCCGGCGCAATACCGAGCCCCGCCTCGCGCACCATCGCCTTGCACAGTTCGAGGCTGTGCGCCGCGCCCGGCATCGAGAAGAACAGATACATCGCGCCCAACGGCGCCTTCACGTCGACACCCGGCACCGTCGATAACGCCTGCACCAGATGATCGCGCGACGCCTTCAGGTCGCGCACCAGCTCCTGCGTGAACCGCTCGCCCTGCTCGAGCGCGGCAATGCCCGCCTGCTGGACGAACGAGGGTGCGCACGACGTGTTGTACTCGACGAGCTTGGCCAGATCGTCCATCAACGCGGCCGGCGCGACGATCCAGCCGAGCCGCCAGCCCGTCATCAGCCATGCCTTCGAGAACGAATTCACGCAGATCACACGTTCGTCGCGCGTGGCCAGATCGAGAAACGACGGCGCGGTGCGCGCGCCGTCCGCGTAATAGAGCCGCTCGTAGACCTCGTCCGCGACGATCCAGATGCCATGACGACGGCAATGCTCGAGCACGCTGCGCTGATCGTCGCGGCTCATCACCCAGCCGGTCGGATTGTTCGGCGAGTTGATCATCAGCATCTTCGTGCCGGGCGTCAGCGCGGCCAGCAATTGGCCGACGTCGAGTTGCCAGCCGCGCTCGCCATAGCCGAGCGAAACGGTTTCGACATGCGCGCCGAGAATCTTCGGAATCTCGACCAGGTTGGGCCACAGCGGCGTCACCGCGACCACGCGATCGCCGGCGCCGACCACCAGTTGCGCGGCCAGCATCAGCGCGTTGACGCCGGCGCTCGTCACCGCGACGTGATCGGCCGACGTCGCACCGTGCAGCTCGCTCACATAGCGGGCCAGCGCCGCGCGCAACGGCGCGATGCCGAGGTTATGCGTGTAGAACGTGGCACCGGCGGCCAGCGCGGCACTGGCGGCGTCGCGGATAAACGCGGGCGTGACCCGGTCGGACTCGCCGAACCAGAACGGCAGCACGTTCTCGACACCGAAACCGGCATTGGCGACTTCGCGGATTTGCGACGGACGCAGCGCGCGCACGGCGTCGCGCGCATTCGGGGTGGAGGGCACGGGCAGGTCCAATTCGCTCATCGAGGCTTCCGGATGGATGAAAGATAGCGGCTCGGGGCGCACGCGCGACAGGCGTGCCCGGCCAAGGCGGTAGTTTAGCGCGCCGTGTGGCCGGGCAGCGGCGCGGTGGCTGCGGATTGCCCGCTAGGGCAACTCCTCGGCCCGTCCCGGCAACTGCCGGATCAGGTTCCACACGGCCTCGGCCGCCGGCGACAGCGATCGATCGCGCCGCCGCACGAGCTCCACCCGGCGCTCCGCGCGCGGCACGAGCGCTCGCGCGACCAGCGACGCGCCAGCCGGCAACGGCAACGCGAGCCACGGCAATACGCTGATGCCGACGCCCGCCTCGACAAGCCCGAAGACGGTCGCGGAATGCCCGAGCTCCTGCACGACGCTGGCGTTCACGCCCTGCTCCTGCATCACGGCGTCGATGATCGGCCGGCTGCCCGAGGCATAGTCGAGCATCACGAGCCGCTCGCCGTCGAGATCCCGCCACGCGACCTGGTTGCGCGCGGCGAGCCGATGATCGTTGCGCGAGACGACGCAGAACGAGTCGGTCATCAGCGTTTCGCTGAGCAGATCGTCGTCGGTGAAAGGGCCGATGATCACGCCGAAATCGACCTCGCCCGACTTCACCTTGCGCATCACGTCGCTCTGCACGTCGTCGCGCAAGCCCAGCGTGACGTACGGAAACTGCTGCACGCACGACGCCACCACGCGCGGCATCAGCCGGCACGCGACGGTCGGGCTCGCCGCCACCACCACGCGGCCGCGCCGCTGCTCGCCGATTTCGCGGATTTCGCGCAAGGCGTCGTCGAGATCCGCGAGCAGCCGCGACACGCTCGACACGAGGTTGCCGCCGACGTCGGTCAGCTGCACCTCGCGCGTCGTACGGTCGATCAGTTTCAGGCCGATCTCGCTCTCGAGTTCGCGCACGCAGCGACTGACCGCCGACTGCGTCAGGCCGATTTCATCGCCCGCCCGGCTGAAGCTTTGCAAGCGGGCCACCTCGATGAAAACCCTGAGTTGCCGCAGCGTCACATTCATTTATCTACCTCATCAATAGCGCGATTTGATGCGCATTCTAAGGCCAAATGCAGGCGTATCGCGCCTTCGGCGGGATTCGCTGCAATGCGGCAAAAAAGGCGCAAACGCACGCTGGCCGGGCTTGACTGCACAAGATTGGTGATTGTCCCGATTTGCGAAATGGTTTTTTTGGATTCTCATACGGCCCTGGCTGGCGCCCGCACTGGCCCGCTGCCACGGGGTTTTCAGGCGATCTGAACCAGATTGGCACACTTCGTGCATGAGGAGACGCACAGGGTCGGCGCCATGACTTCTGGCCGATTAGCGGATCGTGGCGAGCCGTCCCCTTTGGCACTCGCCCTGTCGAGTGCGGAAAGAGTGCGCGGCGCGGGGCAGCGCACCGGAGTTAGCTTCGCTGAGGTGAAACATGATGCTGTTCGACGATTTGAGAGACAACGAGTGGGCGCTGGTCGAAGCTTTGTTCTGCGCCGAACCGGCGCGTAGCGAACGGCGTGGCCGGCCGCGCGTGGAAGCGCGCGCGGTGGTCAATGCCGTGCTTTGGGTGCTGTCGACGGGTGAAGGCTGGTCCAAGTTGCCGGGCCGTTATCCGTCCCCGCCGACTTGCCGCCGGCGCTTCGACGAGTGGCAGGCCGATGGCACGCTCGCGGAAATAGTCAAGCTGCTTGGCACGAGCGGCCGTGAAATTTCGCTGCGCGGCCGGATCGGGGCAACCGCCGCGAAACCGCCGGCGCCGCCGAGCCGCGATCGTCTGCGCGGCGCGTTCTGGACCAATCCGGAATCGTGGCGCGCGCCGGCCAAGATGGCCTGACGCAACACTGCCGAAACTGCCTTAATTGCCTTGCCACCGGGCGCCTGCGGGCGCCCGGTTTTTATCCGGCCGCGATCCGCATCGTGGTTCGTACGCGAGCCCGAGACTTGCCGCGGGCGCCCCGCTTCCCGCGCTCCCCTTCCTGTCTTCCTGTATCCGCTCGCGCTTACGCATAGGGAGCCTGCTTTTCCTTTCCGTCCACCGCCAGGCGCGCCTCGTCCCGCGCCGTCTCCGGCAGATACGCCGGGCCACGAACGGCTCCGGGTGAAACATCCATTTACTATTAATTACAGCGCGCTTTCGCGACCCGGCCTACCTTTGTAGCTATGCAAACAGGCCTTGACTCCAGGGGCTTGAGGGGGACCTCAGCATGAAACCAATGTCCGTGCTTGTGTGTGGCATTGTGATTTCAGCGATGGCCGCACCAGCAGTCGCTCAACAGCATCCGCAGGGATGGAACTGGCGGCCGGACCGGCCGGCCACGCTCGAAGCATGGCAGCACGGCGATGCGCGCAACCGCGACTTCACACCGCCCGTGCCGCGCGGCGACTTGCGCGGCGATATCGCCAGCAATGTGCGGGCGCGGCCCGATGCTCAACGCGACGATCAATCGCGACGTCGTTAGTCGTGCATGGATCGGCGTCCGGCCCGTGGGCGGCGGGGCCGATCGCATGAAGTCGTATCCCGATCGAATCATCGGGGAACCACCGGGCGCCGGGCGCAGTCTGATTCAACGCCATTAGCACAGCGTGGCAGTAGTAATTCCGGTACGCCCGTATCTTCGCGATACGGGCTTTTTTTCGCGCACGCGCAACGGCATCGCGCAAGCGCGCCGGAGGTTCATCGAGGAATGGAAGCAGCGGATCACCACCTGCCGTGCGATGCGGCCGGTCAGCGGAAGAAACCGCCCGCCGAGGAAACGATGGACCTATGCGGACGTTACACGAGCAATGGCAAACAACCGGCGCACATTGCGCCTGAGGGAACGATGAACCTAATTCCGGGCTTCGAGCGTCGCGGCGGACTGCGGTTCGGCCGCGGCGAGCACATAGTCGTTCATGCGCTGCGCGGTCCACGTGAGCATCCGCTCGTCGTGCTCGAGCCTTGCGAATTCGGCTCTGCCCCGCTCGGTGAGCACGGCGATGTCGACGGGGGCATGAAACCCCGGCGCCGGCGCGACGGTGCGCTGTCGAACGGTATCCATCAGACCCAGCGCGCGAAGATACTGGAAAACACCAGGCCTTCTGGCCCAGGGAACCTGACGATATTGCGCTCGCCGCAGCGCTTCAAGTACAGCTTCGTTGGAATACGTTGTCATCTCACTTCTTTCTTAAAGTGCAGCCATGACACATCCATGCCAACACGTCACCGCGCCACTGGTCACGCGTGTGGCACCCGCCTCTCTGGCCCGCGGCTCGGCCTAGGCCGGCTCGCGGATTTCCGCCAGGTGCTGCCTGGTCTCGTTTTCGGAACCCCCGTCCGAACGGCATGTTAGCGTTCTGTCTACGAACCGACGATGCAACCGCCGCGGCGCGATGGCAAGCCCGTAGATTTGTCCCGAAAGATATACGTTACCGCATTTAAATTGATTCTATTCACTTTATTGACGCTTTTTTTTGCAGCAATCGTGTTATGGAAACGCGTGCGCCGCCCTCTGGCCGTTTGCGCGATCGTCCTGTTCTGGCTGCTCGCGGCCGGCTGGCTGACCGTGCCGCTGCTCGATCTCGCGCAGCCCGACCGGCATAGCGCGGCGCCCGCGGCGTTTGCGCCGCGCACCGCGATCATCCTGCTCGGCGGCGGCACGATCTACGACGACAACGACGTGCTCGTGCCGCCGCGCGACGCGCTCAGGCGCATCGAGGTGAGTGCGCAGAACTACGCCGCCTGCAAGCAGACGGCGGCGACCTGCGCGGTGATCGTGAGCGGCGGCAACCCGCAGCGGCACAGCGCGACCGAAGCCGACACCTACCTGCCCTATCTGCTGCGCCGGCAGGTGCCGCGCGCGGACATCGTGCTCGAGAAAGACAGCCGCACGACATACGAAAACGCGCGCAACGTCTCGGCCATTGTGGGCCATTCACATTACGACACGTTGATACTGGTCACGTCGGCGTATCAGATGCCGCGCGCGCTGCTCGACTTTCATCACTTCGGGATCACGCCGCAGCCGCAGATTTCGAGCGCCCGGCATGTGCGGCTTGGGATGCTGCCGCATTACGACAATCTCGTGGCCGCCGAAATCGCGCTGCATGAGCTGATCGGGATTGCGCAATTTCACGTGTATCGGGCACTGGGCTGGTTCTGACGGCCTACGGCCCGACGCCGTGATGCCGCATGTCATTTAACAATGCGAAATACTCTCCCGGCTGCGCGCCAAACCGGCGCGGCACGCCCGATGCCGATTTGAAGCGGCTTGCAATCGATGGGAAAAACGACTAATTACAAGGTGTAACAAATGTTCATAGCGGTTACAAAGGTATCCGCTGGAGCGAAGATTGCTCGATAGAATGCATTGTCTTTCTCAATAGACATGCAATACTCGGGTCCACCACCACTCTACGGAGGTAACGATGAAGAAAGTGTCCCTGGCGATCCTGGTTTCCCTCTGTGCCGTAACGGGCGCGGCTTATGCGCAAGACAACGGCATCGTGACGAGCACCGATCCGGCCAAGGTGGCCGAGTTCGAGCAGCATGCGCAAGATCTGCAAAACCGCCAGCAAACAATGGGAGGCGCTCCCGCCATGCCGGCCAGGCATCACAAGATGGCACCGCATCACCACCACAAGAAGGCTCCCGACGCTTCGAGCTCCTGAGCGAGCCTGAAGTCCCGCTTCGCGGCCATGCCGTGAAGTGAAAAGCCGAAGCTGGCGCCGCCGGTTTCGGCTTTTTTGTTGTCCGCCCGGTGTCGACCATAGATTTCGGATACGGCGCGTAAAGCGCGTGAGGCGGGGCCTGTGTCGCCAGTGCGTGGCGGCATGGCGGTGGTGATCCGGCATGCTCGATACCTGTTCGATGCACGCACCCAAACGCTCTGCGGAAACAGGCTTGCGACATCCCTTCGAGCCCCGCCCGGGCGGGCCCGGTTCGCGCGCTTGCTGGCATCCGCCCGCCATCGCCCGTTCGCCGCGGCATGCCGTCGGGCCGCCGCTTTCGGTATGCTAAAGTCGCGCACCGGCCGGCACCCTGCCGGCATCCCTAACCCGTGCGCACCCCGGTGCGGAGGACAGCATGAGCAACATCCAGCTAGATATCGAATGGACGGAAGCAGCATCTCGCAAAATCGAAAAACTGATGCCGCGTGGCGGTCAGGAAGCGTACCTCGCGCTGCCGCCCGTCGAATGCCTGCCGATGGAAGGCGACGTGCTGTTTCTCGGCCCGGCTGGCAAGCAGCAGCCGTTCATCGTCGCGGAACGCCAGTATCACCATGACGGCGACGCGGACTGGACCATCATCCTGATCCTCGACGTACCGCAAGCAACGCATTGATGCCCGGCGGCAAACCGCGGCGCGACGGATCGGCCGCCTTACCGCCTTACCGCCTTACCGCCTTACCGCCTTACCGCCTTACCGCCTGGCCGATCCAGCCGGACCACCGCGCCGCCTCGTGCCCGGTGCGCGCCGGGCTCTTCACCCGGCACCTGCCCGCTTGCGGCGCTTCAACCCACAGACACTCAGACGATCTTCGACACGACGCGAATTTCCGAGTGCTCGACCCAGTCGGCGACCGCTTTCCGGTACGCCAGGATATGCGCCGACTTCGCATGCGCAGCAAGCGCTTCCTGGCTCTCCCAACGCTCGACGAACACGAACCGGCGCGGCTCCTGCACATCGCGATGCAGGTCGTACTGAAGCACCCCCTGCTCATTGCGCGTCGGCCCGACGATGCCTTCCAGTACCGTGCGCAGTTGCTCCTCGTACCCCGGCTTTGCCACCGAAATTGCGACCACCGCGATTTCCGACATGCGTCTCTCCTTTCGACAAAAAGCAGCAGCATACCTGCCGCTCGCCGACTCTGCCCGCGATGCGGTCCACGCTCCGCGCTCCGCGAACGACACCGCCGTGCCGCCTCGACCAACCCCAGCGCCCTGAACCGAACGCGTCGAACACGTCGGAAAAGACACAATCCCGGCCATCGCCCCCGAGCACCGTCCGCGCCTGGAATTTGGCGGGCGGCCACTGACCACCCTGCTACCCTCGGCTGATACAGCATGCGATTGAGCATCGGTTTCGCGCGAGACAAGCGCGCAAGACAAGCCGGCACATTGTTTGAAACGCATGATCGGATGGCCGTGAGCAGACGGTTTGCTGACCGCCAGGGTGCTCGGGCGTCTGTGATAACCCGCACATTCTCGCCCCCTGCAAACTGCTAGACTCGTTTTGACCAATTCGCCGGAGTCCAGCATGGCTGGCATCGCGCTTCGCGTTTGCGGGCAGTATCCGTCGTGCCCCGTCGACGCTTCGGGCGTGCAACCGTTGCGCGCCGAATGGGTTTGCGCGCCCCCTCACCCGCTTGCCGCAAGATTCCCATGTCAGCTCTCATGCCCGCTTCCATGCCATCCGTCAGCGAATTGACCGTCAGCGGCCTGCTCCCGCATCTGGTCCGCGGCGAATCAGGCTGGACCGCGACATGGCGCGCGCTGACGCTGCACAGCGTGTTCCAGCCGGTGCTGTCGGTGACGCATCAATGCGTGGTCGGCTACGAAGGGCTCTTGCGCGCGTTCGACCCGGTCGGCCTGCCCGTTTCGCCCGACGTGCTGTTCTCCGGCACGCGTTCGGCCACCGAGGCGCGCGAACTGGACCGCATCGCGCGCTGTCTGCACGTCGCCAATTTCATGGAGCAAGGCATCAGCACGGGGTGGCTGTTTCTGAACACGCGCCCGCAGGTATTCGAAACCGGCTGGCCGCAGCGCGCGTTCATCGACGAGCTGTCTGCGCATTTCGGGCTACCGCAGGAGCGCATCGTGATCGAAGTGCTCGAGCAGCCCGCCGACGATGAATCCGCGGTCGCGAGCATGCTCGCGGCGTCGCAACCGCGCGACTTCCTGATCGCCATCGACGACTTCGGCACCGGCTTTTCGAACTTCGACCGCGTCTGGCGCTTCCGTCCCGACATCGTCAAGCTCGACCGCTCGCTCGTCGCGCGGGCCGGCAAGCACGAAGGCGACGATTCGATGATCAGCCACCTGATCGCGATGCTCCATCAATCCGGCACGCTCGTGCTGGCCGAAGGCGTCGAAACCGACGAGGAGCTGATGCTCCTGATGCAGGCCGACGTCGATTTCGTGCAGGGTTTCTGGTTCGGCCAGCCGAAGGGCTCGGTGCAGGCAGCCTGCACGAAAGTGCCAAAGCTCGTCGAATCGATCTGGAGCAAGTTCGCCGACTACGAACGCGCGCACGACGCTCACCCGCGGCTCGGCTTCGAAGGATTCGCCGAAGCGCTGCTCGCCGCCGCCGACCTCTACAAGGCAACCGGCGACCTCGAACAGGCGGCGCAAAAAATCCTGCATCTGCCCGAAGCGCGCCGCGTATTTCTCACCGACGGCCAGGGCGAGCAGACCCGGCCGTCCGTGACGGCCGCCTCGGTGCCGCCGCCTCCGCAGCGGCTCGCGCCGCTCTATGCCGAAACGCGCAGCAACTGGTCGCGGCGCGCGTATTTCCGGCACGCGCTCGCCGCGCCCGGACGCGTCGCGATGATGGGCCCGCACTATTCGCTCGCGGACGGTCAGGACTGCTACACCGCGGCAATCGCGTTCGAGCATGACGGCATGCATGTGCTGTGCGTCGATTTCGTGCCGGCGACGGCAAACGCGGACGCGCGCCCAGGACAGCGCGGAGCCCGGCGCTCCTGAGCGAGCGCCGGCGGTTCGCGCCGTTATTCGCCGTTATTCGCCGTTATTCGCTGCTATGCGTTGTTGATGCGCCGTTATTCGTGGACCCGGCCGCGGCCCGATTTGACTTCGCCGCGTTTCGCCTTGCTGTCGAGGCGCCGCAGATTCGATGCACGCGTCGGCCGGGTCGCGACGCGCGGTTTGCGCGTGACGCTGACGCTTTCGATCAGCTCGTCGAGCCGCGCAAGCGCCGCCGCGCGATTCATCTCCTGAGTCCGATGCTCCTGTGCCTTGATAATCACCACGCCATCGCGCGTGAGCCGGTGATCGGACAGCGCGAGCAGGCGCATTTTCAGCACCTCGGGCAATGACGAAGCCCGCACGTCGAAGCGCAGATGAATGGCGCTCGACACCTTGTTGACGTTCTGGCCGCCCGCGCCCTGTGCACGCACGGCGGTCAATTCGATTTCGTTCGATGGGATCGGATAGCGGGATGTCATGGGCGGGATCGGGCAAAGGTCGGTCAGTGTACAAGCGGCAGCGGCAATGCGTGTGGCGCGGGTTGGACAGCGCGGCCCCCCGCTAGTAGCCGGTCATGTGAAACACCCACACCCGCGTGAAGCGACGGACCACCGGCCGCGAACATGACGAAAAACTATTTGCGTCGACGTGGCCTGTTCATCGATACTGCCTTTTTCGCTTACAGCGTAAATTAACATGAAGATTCGTCCCGGTTTTGTGCTCGAACTGGCCGTCAACTTCCTGCTGCCGTGGCTCGCCTACCGCCTCGCCTTGCCGCGCCTCGGCGAAACCGGCGCGCTGATCGCGTCCGCGGTGCCGCCGCTCGTCTGGAGCGCGATCGAGCTGGCGCGCTTTCGCCGCGTCGATGCGCTCAGCGCCATGGTCATCGCGGGCATCGTGCTGTCCGTCGCGGCCATGGCGCTCGGCGGCAGCCCGCGCATGCTGCTGCTGCGCGAATCGCTCGTGTCCGGTGCCGTTGGCGTGGCGTTTCTCCTATCGCTGCCGATGCGCCGCCCGCTGATCTTCTATCTCGCCCGCGCGACGGTCGCGCGCGAAATGGAAGGCGGCGCCGCGCGCTTCGAGGCACTGTGGCGCGAGCGTCCGGGTCTCGCACCGGCCATACGAACGATGACGCTGATCTGGGGCCTCGGCCTGACCGGCGAAACCGCGCTGCGCGCCTGGATGGCGCTGACATGGCCGATCGGGCGCTTCCTGATCGTGTCGCCGTTCATCGGCTATGGCATCTACGGCGCGCTCGCACTGTGGACGCTGTGGTATCGAAAGACGATGCGCAGCCGTGTCGAGGCGAGTGCGCGCGCGAGCGGGATCGCAGGCTGAAGGGTGGCGCGCGAAAGAGAAGGCTACTATGCCTCGCGCCAGCCGCATCGTCCGGCGTGTCGCCGCCCCTTGCTCCTTGCTGCCCTTCACCGCCCTTCACTACGTTAGCTCCGCGCGTCGCTCTTCATCGCCACATTCGCACCGGCAATCCGCGCGGCCAGCCCCGAATCGCGCTGTGTCGGCGTCGCGATCGCCTGCGCGAGCACGGCCCGCGCGCCGATCACCTCGACCCGCTCGCGCGCACGCGTAATCGCCGTATACACGAGTTCGCGCGACAACACGCGGCTAAACACCGACGGCAACACCAGCACCGCGTGCTCGAACTCGGAGCCTTGCGACTTGTGGACCGTCAGCGCAAACGCGGTGTCGTGCGGCGGCAGCGCGGCCGGCGAAACCGCCCGCACGGAACCGTCGCCGGTACGGAAATACACGCGCAACGCGCCGCCCGCGCCCGGCAGCGCAATGCCGATGTCGCCGTTGAAGAGGCCTAGCGCATAGTCGTTGCGCGTCACCATTACCGGCCGCCCGGCAAACCACTGCGCACCGACCGCGAGCGTCACGCCCGCGGCACGGCGCACCTGAGCCGCCATCGCCGCATTGACCTGATCGACACCGCGCGGCCCGAGACGGGTCGCGCACAGAATGCGGAAGCGGTTCAACGCATCGAAAAGCGGTAACGGATCGGGGGTATCGCCGGGGAGTGCCACGGCGAGGGCCTCCGCGTACGGAGCGAAGCCGGCGGCGAGCCGTGCGACGGTGCGCTCGGCAAGCGTCGCGTGCGCGTCTTCGCGCAGCGCCGCCGCGCAGGGTTCGGCGGGATCGATCCGCAGCACGTCGAGCGCGGCGCTGGCCGAGCCGTTGCGGATTGCGAGCGACAGCTGGCCGATCGGCGATTCGAGGCCGAACCGGTAATTGCGTTCGAGCCAGATGACACAATCGGCAAGCGGGCTGGCGTCGTGCGCCGGTAGCGACTCCGCGATTGGCTCAGCGTTGGCTGGCGCGGGCGCGTCGAACAGATCCAGATTCGCCGGCGGCGCTGAGTCGAAACCCTCGAACCTGTCAGGCGGGGCAAAAAAATCGTCGGCGGGTATCTCACCGAGATCGCGCGATTCACGCGGCAATGCGCTCTCGAACCGTGCCTCGCCGATACCGAGCGCCTGCGCCACGCGCCGCACGCCACGCGGCGTCAGCGCCGGCCGCGCGCTCAGTTCGGCGAACACCGCACCGGCTTCGACGGCAGCCAACTGATCCTTGTCGCCGAGCATGACGAGACGCGTGCGCGGCGCAATCGCATCGAGCAGATGCGTCGCCATCGCGACGTCGATCATCGACGCCTCGTCGATCACCACCACGTCGTACGGCAGCGGATTGTCGCGATGATGGCGGAAGCGCCCGCCCGGCCCCGACCCGAGCAGGCGATGCAGCGTGTACGACGTCTGCGGCAAACGCGCGGCGAGTTCGGGCGGCAGATCGCCGGCCCGCGCGAGCAGCGCTTCCTGCATGCGCTGCGCCGCCTTGCCGGTCGGCGCGGCGAGCGCGATGCGCAGATCGGCGCGCGCATCGAGCAGGCACGCGAGCACACCGACCACGGTGGTCGTCTTGCCGGTGCCCGGCCCGCCGCTGACGATCGTCAGCCGCCCCGACAGCGCCATCACGGCCGCGACGCGTTGCCAGTCGATCTCTTCGTCTTGCGGCGGCCCGAAGTAGCGCAGCAGACGCTCGCGCAACGCGGCAAGGCCCGCGTCGGGCTGAACCGAAGACTCGGCGGCAAACTCCGTTGCAGATTCCGCGGCGACATGAACCGCGCGATCGGCCACGGCATCCGATGCGTGCCCTTCGCCCGTTGCATGCGCGACCAGCGCGCGCGCGAGGCGCCGCTCGTAATCGTAGTAGCGCGCCAGATACAGCCGGCCCTGCTCATCGATCACGAGCGGCCGCAATACCGCCGCATTTTGCGCGCCGTTGTCCGTCATGCTGCTTGCCATGCCGCTCGCAAGCAGCGCTGCGCGCACCTCGGCGCTCGATGCCTCGAAGCGGCGCGCAAGCGTCGCGAGCGGCACGCATACGTGGCCTTCGGCGGTCGCGCGGCTCGCCGCGAACGCCGCGCGCGCGGCCCACCTGAGCGCCTCGCCCGATGCGCCGCCGCGCCGCGCGAGCATGCCGATACGGCGCGCGAAACCCTCGGCGAGCGCAATGCTGAAATCGGCCGGCGCAGGCAGATTGACGCCGATGTCCTCGAGCCCGAGCGGCGCGGCCGCGCGTTCTTCGAGTGTGCCAGGCGTGCCGGGCGTGCTCATGCGCTACCTCCGATCATCGCCGCGTCGAGCAGCGCCACCAGTTCGAACGGCGCGCGCCGCCGATGCACGCCGGCCGGCCCACCGGCATCGCGCCACTCGGGTCGCACGCCGCGCACGAACAGGTACAGATAACCGCCGATGTGCGTGTCGTATGCATAGTCGCGCACCCGCGTCTTCAGATAGCGATGCAGCGCGACCGTATAGAGCAGCGCCTGCAGGTGATACGCGTGGCTCGCCATCGCCGCTTCGAGCGGCGCGGCCGCGTAGTCGGCAGCGGTGTCGCCGAGGTGATTCGATTTCCAGTCGACGATCCAGAAGCGGCCGTCGTGCTCGACGATCATGTCGATAAATCCTTTGACGAACCCACGCAACACGCCGGACTCCAGCGCGACATCGGGATAACCGTACTCGATCAGCAGTTCGCGCAGCCCCGGAAAATCGAGCGACGGCGCAGCGAACAGAAACTCGAGTTCATTCAGACGCCGGTGCGGATTCAGCTTCGCGAGCGCCATGCCCGGCACGAGTTCGGTCGTGACGACGTCGCCGATCAGCCGGTGCATCATCGCGGGCAAACGCGCGGCGAGTTCGGGCACGGCCGGCGCCGGGCGCTCGCGCAGCGCACCGCGAATCGCCTCGGGCCACGTGCTCGCGTCGGTGAAATCGGCGAGTTCGAACATGCGATGCAGGCAGTCGCCGGCCGCCGCGCCACGCGGAAACGCGAGAATGTCGTCGGCGGCATAGGCAGGTGTTGGCGGAACAGAGGCCGGCGCGAGCAACGGCGCGAATTCGAGCGCGTCGGCAATTTCATCGTGATCGGGACGCACGTCTTCCGGCAGCGCATGCAGGTCCGCAGCCTTGCCGCCCGCCGCGATCAAACCGCTGAAACTCGCCATGCGCCACTGATCGCGCAGCGGCCGGCGATAGGCTCGCGCGAGCCATTGCGCGTCATGATCCTGCAGACTTTCGAGCGGCGTACGACGCGCCACTTCAGGCAAGGCCTGCAGCGCGACAGGTCCGCCCGCGAGCGCCTGCCAGCTTGCCGCGAGCGCGGCTTCGTCGGGCGGCTCGGCAAGCCAGGCGTCGAACGCATGGCCTGCACCGCCGACGAGCCAGTTCAGCACGCTGCGGCGCGACTCCTTTGTCGAGCGCGACGACAGGTAGGTGCCCGCAACCAGATAGCAGCGATACACCGCGCGCGTGAGCGCCACATAAACGAGCCGCGCACGCTCGGCCGCCTGCTCGCGCACCGCGTAACGCGAGGCGCGCTCGGCCTCGTCGTCGTCGCAACCGTAGTGCAGCACCGCGTCGCCGCTGTCGTCGTGATACTCGCGCGCATCGGGCAAGCCGGACGAAGGCGGCTCGCGCAAGCCGCCGTCATTGAGAAACGGACAGAACACGACCGCGTATTCGAGCCCCTTCGACTTGTGGACCGTGACGATCTGCACGAGATTGCGATCCGATTCGAGCCGCAACTGCGCCTCTTCGCCGCCGCCCTGCTCGCGCTGCGCGGCGAGCCAGCGCAAGGTCGGCGCGATGCCGGGCTGCGTGGCCGCACGCGCCTGCACGAGTTCGGCGAGATGGCTCACGTTGGTCAGACGGCGCTCGCCATCAGGACCGGCGACGAGCCGTTGCGCGACGCGCAACTCGCGCATCAGCGTGCGCCACATCACCGCGAAACCGCGTTCGTGCCACAACACGCGGTAACGCGAAAAGCGCTCGACCCAGCCCATCGCGTCGGCCGCATCGAATGCTTGCGCGGCTGCGTCGACGGCGGCGGGCGTGTCGGCCACCTGCGCGAGCCGCCATAGCGCGGCGGCATCGAGCCCGAGCCAGTCGGTCGCGAGCGCGGCGCGCAGCCGGCGCAGATCGCCGGGCGTGTCGATCGCGGCGAGCACGCGCTCGATCTGCTCGGCATCGAGCGTCGCGAACACCGACGCCTGCGCCAACTCCACGCTGCCGACGCCCCATGCCGCGAGCACGCGTTTGACGAGGCTGCCCTGCTTGTGCGTTTGCACGAGCACGGCGACGTCGCCCGGCGCAAGCGGCCTGTCGCCGATCGTCACCGTGCCTTCGCGCGCGCCGCGCAGCAATCGCACGATCTCGGCCGCGCACGCTTCGCTTGCGGCGCGTTGCGCATCGCGTTTGCTCAATGCGGCCTCGCCTTGCGGCAAGGTCCAGATGCGGAAATCGCCGCCGCTTGCAGCAGGGCCGGCAGCAGCAGCGGTATCGGCAAACGGCGCGCGCCGCCGCGCGCCCGCGCGCACCGGCTGATAGTCGAGCCCGTCAAGCACGAACGCCTGCGGGTTCGCTTCGAAGATCCGGTTGCACGCCTCGACGATCGGCGCAGTCGAGCGCTGGTTGACCGCGAGCGTGTAGCACGCGGACGCCGAGGCGCGCGCCGCGAGGTACGTATGCAGATCGGCCGCGCGGAAACTGTAGATCGCCTGCTTCGGATCGCCGACCAGGAACAGCGGCCCGGCCGGCGCGAAAATGCGGCTGAAGATCGCGAATTGCAGCGGATCGGTGTCCTGGAACTCGTCGATCAAGGCGGCCGGATAACGGCTGCGCAACGCATCGGCGAGCCACGGATGCGCGGCCAGCGCGCGATACAGGTTCGCGAGCAGATCGTCGAACGAGACGACGCGGCGCGTGCGCTTGCGCGCGACCAGTTCGGCGGGCGCGTAGTCGAGCCACGTCTGGACCAGCGCAAGCCAGCGCGCGCGTTGCGCGGCCTCGGCCGCGACAACGGCAGCGGCCAGCGTTTCGGCGTGCTCGAAGAACGGATGCGCGGGCGGCTCGAACTTGACCTTGGTTGCCTTCTTCAACGCCGACACGGTCAGCTTCAACGCGGCGCGCGGCGGCGGTGCATGGCAGTCGCCCTGCGCGAAGTAGTCGTTCCACGCGGCAATCGCGGCGCTCACGTGATCGGGCTTGTGCGTGGTCTTGCTCAGGCGCTCCTGCGCCTCGGCGAGCAGCGCGACGATCGCCTCGCGCTCCGCCTGCCAGATCGCGCGGGCGGCATCGAAACCGGCTTGAGGATCGGTGCTCGCACCGTCATCCACCTTGCCCCAGCGCAGTTGCGCGAGCGGCTTTTTCAGACGCCGTGCAAGCTGCTCGTCGAGCGACGCGGGGCCCGCGCGTTTCGCCACGAGCCATGCGGCAAACGCGGGATGCGCATGCGCCTCGGGCTCGACCTGCTCGCGCCAGAAATCGGCGGCGAGTTCGAAACGCAGGGCTGCGTCGTCGGCTTCCATCTCGAACGCGAACGGCATCGCGGCGGCGAACGGCGCTTCCTGCAAGGCGCGCTGACAGAACGCGTGAATCGTGTGAATCGCGGCCTGGTCGAACGTGCGCAGCGCACGGCGCACGACCTTCAAGGCGACCTCGCGCTCGATGCCGCGCTCCGGCGCGAGCGTCGTTTCGAAGAGCCGCCGGATGAACGGATCGCCACCGTCGTCATCCATGTCGATCGCGCGGTGGAGTTCCGCGAGACGGCCGCGAATCCGTTCGTGCAGTTCCGCTGTCGCCGCCTTCGTAAAGGTAACGACGAGAATCTGATCCGCGTTCAGATTCTTTTCGAGCAGCAGCCGCACATAGAGCGCGCAGATGTTCCATGTCTTGCCGGTGCCCGCCGATGCCTCGATCTGGTTGACGCCGTCGAGCGAACAGGCGAACACGTCGAGTTCTTCGGCCACCAGCGTGTGATCGCGCAAGGTACCGCTCATGAGGCGCTCCGCAGATGTGCGAGAAGCGGCTTGAAGACGATCGCGGCAAGGCTGCCGAACGGCTCGTCGAGCGTGAGCGGCGTGCCGCGCAACGCGATGCGCAGTGCCGGGTCGTCGGACTCGCCGCGCACGCGGTCGTTGATCCACACGCCCTGCGCCGCCGCATCGCTTTCGCTGATTTTCGTCCACGCGCTCTTCGGGAAAAAGCGTAGCGGCAAGCGGCGCCCGGCCTTGAAGAGCGCGGCCAACGGCGCGAGTTCGTCGAGCGGCGCTGTGACCGGCGCGAGCTCGAAGCTCTCGCCACTGCCGTGCCATACGGTGCGGCGCGGGCCATCCGGGCGCACCGCGCAATAAACCAGATGCGCGAGCCACGCGGACAGATAATCGCGCGCGGTGGCCTTGGCATAACGAAACATCACTTGCCCCGTTCCGGTCAGCAGATTCAAGGTGCCGCGCAATTGCAGCGGCGTTTCGGCGGCCTCGCGCAGCAGCGCATCGTGCGGGCCGAACAGCGCGCCGACGATATCGGCGCCGGCGGGCCAGCGCGGCGCCACGTCGAGCACGAACGGCAAGCGCTCGATGCCCGAGGCCACTTCGCGGCGCACGCTTGTCGCGAGTTGCTGCAACGCGCTCAATTCGCGCGCGCGCCATACCGCGCCGGTCGCGCCGCCCGGCAACTCGGGGCTCGCCTCGGCGACGCGGCGCACGCGGCTGAACATCGCGTCGTCGTCCGTGCCTGCATCGAGCAGCACCGGCAGCAGGCGCTCGGCGAGCGCGTCGCGCCCCGCGTAATCGAGATCGAACGGCTCGGTGTCGAGCAACTCGCCCTGCGCATCCGACAACGCGACGCCGAGGCGGTCGCGCAACAGCGAACGCGCCGGATGACGCCAGAAGCGCACGAAATCGTCGAACCCGACTTCATGCGTCTCCTCGGCCGGCAGCGGCTGATCGAAGAACGGCGCGGCGGCTGGGTGCCGCGGCGCGGCGAGCAAGGTGGCAAGCTCGGCGCGATCAGCGTCGTAGGTGAACAGGTCCGGTTGAGCCGCGAAATAGTTCGAGGCGAACGCCTGCAACGGATGCTCGACGATGAACGCGTGGCGCGCCGCATCGACCTCCGCGGGACTCGCGCCCTCGCCCGCCGACACCTGCGCGAGATGATCGAGCAGTTCGTCGACGAGCGCGGCCGGCGGCAGCGGCGCGTTGTCGCGAATGCTGCGCCCCGTGTAGGCGATGAAAAGCCGCTCGCGCGCGGCGAGCAGCAGATCGAGGAACAGATTGCGCTCGTCGTCGCGACGCTGACGGTCGCCGACCTTGCCGAACGCGGCCATCAGATCGAACTCGTCGGCCCGCGCGAGACTCGGCAGCACGCCGTCGTCCATGCCGACGAGGCACACGACGCGAAACGGCAGGCCGCGCAGGCTCGTAAGCGACGAGAACGTCACGCTGCCCCACGGCACGCCGCCGCGCGCGGGATCGTCGAGCGCTTCGGTGAGCGCGCCGCGGATCACCGAGGCGGGCAGCGGCACGTCGTGCGCGCCGGCCTGCATCGCGTCGCTCATCGTGTCGAGCGCATCGCGCACGGCCGCGAGCGAATCGGCGAAATCGACGCCGCCGTCGAAGCACTGCGCGAGCGTTTCGAGCAGCTGTTGCGACCATTCGGCCGGCGTGCGCTCGATCGCGCACTGCGCCGCGAAGCTGTCGATGTCGTCGACGAAACGCGACAGGCGGCCGAGCAGTTCGGCGTCCGAGCCGTCCGCGCCTTCCACCGGCAACCACGCGTCGACCGGCTCGCCGCTGGCCGGCATCGCGTAGCCGAGGTAAAGACGCGTAAGCGCATCGGCAAATGTGTGGCGCGCGACCGGCACGTTTTCGCCGGCTGGTTCGAGCGGCGCGAGCCCACGCCGCGCGCCGGCCGCCGCGAGCCATTCCTGCGCGGTTTCGAGCGAATTCGCGTCGATGCCGTAGCGCACCGCGACCGCGTCCACGCGCAGCCATTCGATCAGGTCCGGCGCGCCGACACTGCGCTCGGGCAGCGCGAGCCAGTCGAGCAGCAGCCGCGCAACCGGGTTCGCCTGCGACGGCGGCAAGCCGGTGATCCGATACGGAATGCGGCGCGTGTCGCCGGCGGGCGTGGTGCCGAACACGGCGTCGATCAACGGGCCGGCCGCCGCGAGATCGGACACGGCGACGAGCACGTCGGACGGCTGCAGATCGTCGAATTCGTCGAACCAGCCGAGCAAGCGGTCGTGCAGCACTTCGAGCTGCCGCGACAGGCTGTGGCAAACATGGACCTCGATACCGCGTTCGAGCGGCAACTCGTCGGCATCGGCTTCGTTGCGCAGATCGAGAATGCCGTTCTGCACGGCCGCGAGCCAGCTCGGCTCTGAATTTTCCGTGAAGTCGCCGGTCTCGGCCGAGGCCGCGCTCTCGGTCAGCTCGTGCAGCATATGCAGCTGCGCCTGCGTCTGACGCCCCCATTCGGCGAGCAGCGGATGACCGACTTCCTGATAGTCGAGTTGCCCCGCCGCGTCGAGCGCCTGTACGCGCCCTTCGCTGACCACGTCGAACCAGAACTCGCGGCACGGGTTCATCACGTACAGGCGCACGTCGATCCAGCGCGACAGCGCGCGCAGCAACGCGATATGCAGCGGCGGCATGGTCGGCAAGGCGAACACGCTGACCGCTTCGGGCCATTGCGCGTTCGAGATCGCTTCGAGGTCGAGCGTGCCGATTTCGTCGAGGAAACGATACGCGGGCGGCAACGCGGCCGCGGACGTTTGCGCATGACCGTGGGCCTGCGCGAGTTCGGCGAGCAGCGCGCGCCACAGCGCGGCCTGCCAGCGCTCGTCCTCGCGCGCCGAGTCGCTCGCGCCGCTCAGACGCGGGCCGGTCTCGTCGGCGCCGTTGCCTGGCATGCCGCCCGCGAATATCGAACCGCCCTTCTGCCATTGCAGCAGCCATTCGGGGCGATAGGTCAGATAGTGGTCGAGCACGGTCGCGACGCGCCGCGCGAGTTCGTAGCGCATCGACGCGTCGGCCGCATCGAGATAGGTGCGCAGACGCGGCGACGCGTTCCACGGAAGCGACGCGTCCGCCTCATGGCCGTTCTCGAGCAGCCGGTAGCAGCGCCACACGAGCCGGTCCGGCGCGAACGGCGACTGCCTCGGCACCTCGATCACGCCGCCGATCCGCGCCCACAGCCATTGCGCGAGATAACAGAAATCAACATTCGCGCAGATGCCCTGGCGCGCGGCGATATCGAGCTCGAGCCGCCTGCGCACGGCCGCGCTCGGCACGATCACGGGCCGCGCGGTCCACGGGTCGGCGGGCGCTTGCGCGAGGTCGTCGAGCAGCGCGCCGACCAGCGTTTCATAGCGGTTCGAGTAGAAGAGCTGGAGCATGGATTCCGGGTGAGGCGCAGCTCGCAGGCGGCGCATGAGCGGCGCGCAAGCCACGGCGGGCATTGAAGCGACAGCATAACAAACACGCTCCCCAAGGCATAACCTGGCCGAACGGACGAGGTCAGAACGCGCGCAAAATCAGTTAGACTCGACGGCAGTTTTCGAGCTGTCTCTTCAACTGCGGTTTTCTCGGTGAACGGATTCAGGTAGTCGATGCGCTATTCGGTCGAAATCGACATATCAGCCTGAAACCCTTGTAATACGGGGTTTTCATCAAAAAACACCCCCACCAACCCCCAATATAATTCTTTGAAAAATTCCGACGCACGGATTCTTTAAAATTCGCCTGACGGCTTCGTGCCCCCGCCCTTCCCGACACACGTACCGACCTTGACGAACGGCACAGCGGCCCGGACTTCAGGTCACGCCCCCCTTCCGCCTGACCGGTTTCCCACACGCCGCTGGCTTCTTCGCCGACCGCCTGCACTTCGGCTTCGGTCAGATCGGTAAAGCGGTGCAGTTCGCCCCCGGCGCGCACCAGCAGATAGACCGCGATCATCAGCAGCGTCCCGACCACGGGCGGGTCATCCGGTCGACAGTAAGTTCGGTCATCCGCTCCGGGCTCGCGTGACGCACGATCAGGCTTGACACGCTCGTATGCACCTGCGCGCAAAGCACCCGATACCACGTATAGGCTTCGCCCAAGCCCGCCCGCTTCAGCGGCCATGGCGGCGGCGTGGATCGGCTTGTGTATTCGAGCGATGCTCTATCGATGTTCATCAATCTCGACCGTGCCACCCATCGCTCCCATCATCGTGCGGATATCGTCGGGCACATCAGGTACGCGGTCGCCTCTTTCGTTGTACCAGTAGCAGAAGAAGCGCATTCGAGCGCCATTGTCTACAAGTATCTGCCGAAGATCGGCACGCGGCAGACCAAGACGCTCAACGAGGTAGCGCAAATGCGGCTCTAGCGAGTTGCTACGGACGGCGACTTCACTGCCTATCCTCCAAAGACCAACGCGTCCGGGAATGCGGCTCGGCCGTCCCGACGGTGTAATGAACGGCTGGCCCCTGGTAATCGCCAAATCTGGCTTGACGTTAAAGTACGCCGACCAGAAAGCTGGCTCCAATGAGTCTCCAGAAATGTAAAAGGTCGCGTGCGCAAGTTGGTGGTCTTTCATTGGAGTTATCTCAGTCCGCCCAGCCATGAAAATTTCCGATGTAGCTACCCTTAAAATACACGTCACCGTTGTCATGCCAGATGACGTTATCGGCTGGACCCAAACCATTGTCTGGCTTGAAAATGTGCAAGATTTTTCCGAACGTCTTGCGGTCATACCCAAGCATCTTCGCTGCGTAGTCCGGATCGTTCGTGCTCGCGGCAAGTTCTTCGGTATCGGCGCTCATCGCGTCCGGCTGATACGTAAATCCACGCGTCCACCTCGTTCTCCGACCAGCGCACAGCACGCGACTCGATGACGGGCACATTGTGGATGCAGCGAGTACCGACCGACTGGAATTTCTCAAGTGCGGTCTTCTGGCAGTGCGGCGCGGCTCGGGCTGCGCAACGTACCGGACGCGACCGAACTGAAGAACCTGCACGCACTCACCGCTGCACTTGAAGACGTGCGCACGGTGCCCGGCAATAAACCGATCCTGATTTCGTCGGGCTTTCGATCCGACGCGGTGAATCGCACCGTGGATGGTGTGTCGAACAGCGTGCACCGCTCGGGCCTTGCTGCTGATTTCATCTGCCCGGGGTTCGGCACGCCGCTCCAGATTTGCCGCGAGGTGGAGTCGAGCGACATCGACTTCGATCAGGTTATTCAGGAGGAGACGTGAGTGCATTTTGCGATTCCCGCACCGGGCAAGAGCGGTCGGCGGCAGGTGTTGACCGCGCACTTTTCGGGCTCGGGTGGTGCCACCTACACCAGCGGCCTTTAACTCGCTCTATCGATATTCTTGTATCCCTCAATGAAATATTAAATCGATACCTTGTTACCCTTTCCATCTGTGACTTCGAGAAAATCACGAAGCTCCGGGTATTGCGTCGCAAACCAGAGAAGCGCCGCACCGCCCAAGCGACGGGCAAATTCATCATCAATCGGATGGTCTTTGCCTACCTCGTGGGACATTGTCATGTTTATTCGTGCGTTTTTGAATAGCCGCGAGTCGACAAATCCTGTCTTGATAGTGCCGGATTCCGGGTCGTAGTAAGACACAAAATATTCAGTCATCGATATCCCCTGCACGCTTGATAGTCCTGGAAGGCTTGATCCTTACACGCCAGATAAGTGCGCATGTCACCACCATACATTTTGCTGAGCGCACTGCAATAGGTCATCCGTGCTTCGTACATCGCATCGCACTCCTCTTCCTCGGCTGCGCTGACTCCGCGCGCCGCGA
Source organism: Paraburkholderia sp. Cy-641 (assembly GCF_011752945.1). NCBI lineage: Bacteria > Pseudomonadati > Pseudomonadota > Betaproteobacteria > Burkholderiales > Burkholderiaceae > Paraburkholderia > Paraburkholderia sp. Cy-641. The sequence continues at coordinate 8,827 of NZ_VWWM01000047.1, read as the reverse complement.
TGTCATGCACATCGTCGCTGATCGCACCCGGTTGGTAGCTGAACGGCTGTGCATTGCCGAGGTTCTGCGGCGGGGTTCGTGAGCGTCCGCGACAATTGCACGTCCATGCGAGCCCCTGTGCTTCGAGCATAGCGAAACCGGTTGGTAGCGAGCGCATCCGGTCAAACGGAAAGAACTCGCCGGTCTCGACGTTATAAGCCCGTGCCGATGATGGCATCGGCGGGAAGTTGGAATAGATCGAATAGGTAATGCGACAACTCTGGCACTCTTTCTGGTCCAACCAATCCGCCCAACCGTTTTCCTGTTTCATTTGCTCCATTTTCAGACACCTGGCATCAGTCAGGGACTCCGCTATGCAGCGGGTTCCCTGTGCCGGTGAGCACCACCCCGCGCCGATCAAGCAGGCCTTCGCAAGCCTGCTCAACAAACTCCCTCACTTCGTCGTGCTTCACCAGCACGTGCAACGCGGCCAGCGCGTTGACGGCATTGTTCCACGCGGTGCAGATTTGCCTGCGTTCGGTGAAGGTCATTGCGTGCCTCATGGGTTCCTCCCGTGGGTGAAACCTTCACCGTAGGAGCGCGGGCCGCTCGCGCGCTATCAGATAACTCCGAATTTGCCCGCTGAAGGGCTAACCCCTGATGGAGAACATGCAAATCAACGTATACAACGATGGCCGCGCGCCGCCTTCTTCCGCGAAAAACTACTGTCGGCGGCGTCAGTCGTTTTCTGGCGACCGCCGACGCCTGGCGGCACGTTCTTCAACAGTTCGTCGCAACGGCGAACGGCTCGCGCCGCCGTCTTCGCTTCGGATAGCGAGCGGCCCGGTTCGACAATCGTGTGTGCGCAACAGACCGAAAAAAGCCCGCGCAGGGCGGGCAAAGTCCCGATGCGGGCACCGGAGGCTTGCCACGGTGCCCGAAGCCAGCGGCCAAGCCCAAGTTCACGGCTCCGATTGTGTAGTTGATACTTCAAAACCCAACTTGCCACGCCGGTCGGCGTAATCTGGATGTTCAGTCCGTCGCCGTCCAGGTAATATCGTGCTTTCTTAGGCGAGTTGCTGATTAGTCGCTTGATGGTGGCGGCGGTCAGACGGTTGATGGTTCGCATTGCGGTACGCTCCGAGCCCTCAATCCACCCCCCAGTTTTACCCCCAACATTGGGCGCAATGCTTTGCGTTAGATTGAACTGATTTAGACCGGATTGTTATACCAAATCCCTTTGCTGACAAGGATTTGCAGGTGTCCAGAACCGCTCAACTCGACTCAAGAAATAACCCATTTTTCTATTCGGTCGAAATAAGAAAATTCCTTTATAGCCAGTACTTTTATGGCGGCCTGCGCATCGCGGTTGGCGTGTCGTTACCGGCCATCCTGTGCCTGATCGTGTTTCACGATCGCGACCTCGGCTTCACCATCGCGACCGGCGCGCTCGGCGCCTGCGTCGTCGACATGCCGGGCCCGCTCAAGTACAAGCACAACGAGATGCTGGCCTGCACGGTGATCGGCTTTCTGTCCGCGCTCGCCACCGGCCTCGCCACCGTCAATCCGGTCGCGTTGTGGTGCACCGTCGTGCCGCTCACGTTCGTGCTGTCGCTGATCGTCGTGTATGGCAACCGCTGGCCGCAGATCAGCTTCGCGACGCTGTTCATGATGATCATGACGCTCGAGGATCACTTCACGCCGCAGCAGGCGCTCGTCAACGCTTCGTGGATTCTGCTCGGCGGCCTCTGGTACACGTACTGGTCGACCTTCGTGAGCCGCTGGATGCTGAATCGGATCGAGCAGCAGGCGCTCGCCGAAAGCGTGTTCGCATGTTCCGACTACCTGCTCGCGCGCGCCGCGTTCTACGATCTCGACAACGATCTCGACGAGTGCTACCGCAAGCTCGTCGCCATGCAGATCGCCGCGGTCGAGCGCCAGGACGCCGCGCGCGACATCGTGCTGCGCAACCTGCCCAGGTTCCGGCGCGGCAAGCTCGAACCGCGCCGCGCGATGCTCTACAACCTGTTCATCAATACCGTCGATCTGCACGAGCTGTTCGTCGGCGCGCAAATCGATTACACGCTCGTGCGCAGCACGTTCGGCGGCTCCGATCTGCTCGTGTTCTACCGCGACCTGATCCGCAAGGCGGCCGAAGACCTCGAGGACATCGGCCTCGCGGTGCTGCAAAACCAGGCGCCGCGCCAGCGCGTGAACGTCAAGGCGGAACTGCGCGCGATCGAGTATGAAATCGAACTGATGCGCAAGCAGGGGCTGCCGGCGCGGGACCCCGAGGCCTATTCGGCGGTGTCGTCGAATTTCCGGCGCATCTGGAGCGCCACGCGGCTCATCGACAAGATGCGCAAGAGCCTGTCGACCGAACCGAGCCCGACCGAAACCGAACTGCGTATCGACCAGGCGCTGAGCCGCTTCGTATCGAGCCGCCGCGTGCCGTTCGGGCAGATCTTCTCGAATCTGACGATGGCCTCGCCGAGCTTTCGCCACGCGTTGCGCGTGACGATCGCGGTCGCCGTCGGCTTCTGGCTCGGCCGCCTGCTGCCGCTCACGAACGCCTACTGGATCGTGATGACCTCGGTCATCATCCTGAAGCCCGGCTATTCGCTGACCAAGCAGCGCAACGGGCAGCGGATCATCGGCACGCTGATCGGCTGCGCGGCGAGCATCGCGCTGATCGTCTTCGTGAAGGAGCCGCACATCCTGATGGTCGTGATGTTCGCGTCGATGGTGATGAGCTACAGCCTGCTGCTGTTCAATTACACGGCAAGCGTGGTGTTCACGTCGTCGTACGTGCTGCTGATGTTCCATCTGCTCGCGCCCGGCAGCATGCGCATCATCGGCGAGCGCGCGATCGACACCGTGGTCGGCTGCGCGATCGCGATCGCCGCGAGCCATCTGTTCCCGTACTGGGAATACCGGCTCATGGGCAAGCTCGTCAACACGATGATCGGCGCGACGCGGCAGTATCTCGAAGCAAGCTGGTGGTGGAGCGGCAAGCCCGCTGCCGCGGTCGTCGCCACGGTGACCGAAGCCGGCGCGCGCGCGCCGGCGATGGCCATGGCCGATCCGGGGATCGGCTTCGCCGGCCCGGTGCTCGCGGGCGCGGGGGTCGGGGGTGAGGCCGGGGTCGGCATGGGAGCCGCTACAGCGGCACCGCCCGTCGCGCAAGCGGAAGCAAAAGCGGAAGCGAAAACAGCCGATGCCTCCACGGGCACCCCCACGGCCGGCAACCCGGGCACGCGGCCCGCCCATGGCGCATCGGCCGCGGCGGCTGCGGCCGCTACCGCGCTCGATCGCGATTACCGTTACCGGCTCGCGCGCAAGAACGTGCACGTCGCGTTCGCGAATCTCGGCCAAGCATTCCAGCGCATGATGCTCGAACCGAAGTCCGCGCAAAAGTTCGTGCCGGAACTGAACGGCCTGCTCGTGCGCAGCCACGTGCTCGCCTCGCAGATCACGGCCGCCGCGCCGCTACTGCGCACGTCCGCGCAACAACAGCAGCAGGTCGAGGACATCTCGCTACAGCCTCTGCAGCGCGCCCTTTCGCTCGTGCGCGACAACCTCACCGAAGCCGAGGCGGGCACTGCCCTGCCCGCCGAGCAGAGCGAGCAGATCAAGCTGATGAACCGCGAACTCGATGCGATGGTCGTCGAAACGGAAAAATCGCCGGACTACACGGCCGATGCCGTGCACGACATGAAACTGCTCGCGCATCAATGCAAGCAGATGCTCGCGGCGTCGGCGCAGATTCGCAAGGATGCGAGCGTGATCCGCCTGCCGGACGAATGAAGGTGAACGCGCCGCGGCGTTACCGTGCGGCGTTACTGCGCGACGTTACTGCGCAGCGCCGCTCGCGGGCTTCGTCGCATCGGTTGACGCGGCCGCTGGCGACGAGGCCGACGCCCCCTGCGCATTCTGGCTCTCGTCGAACTCGTGCTTCTCGTGGATCGCGTTATAGAACAGCGTGGCAATCACGAGCAGGATCGCCACCACGATAAAGACGGCAACGCCAAAGGTCGGATTCTTCTTGCGCGGCGGTTTGTTCATGAAGCGGGCTCGGTTCGCGAAGCAATCGCGGATGGTGTGAGGAAAGGCGGCATTCTACGCCCACTGAGCTTGCACACGGCTTGCAGCCGACATGACTGGCGGGCTTTTTTTGCGATGACGTTAATTCTCGTCAATTTGCATTTTTCTTTGCTCTGGGTCGCTTCCCGATTCTCCGCCATTGATGCAGTGTAGCGAAGGCGCCACTCAAACAAGGCGCGTCTTTGTTAAAACGCTTCTCTCAATATCAGGAAATCTTCTTTGTATGGTCGTATCACGTGGCATTACCTTGACGGCAATATCAAATACACAGACTCTCAAAATGATCACGAATAAGGGGGCATAAAAATGGCATATACGGGAAAGTTTTTGGTCAATAACGAGCCTCTATCACCACTTACCATTTTGGGCATTGGCACATTTAAAGCGTATTCGGGAAACGGCCCATACCGTAACAAGGGTGGATGCACAGCTATTCCCGATAACGGCCCGATTCCTGCCGGTAAATACTGGATCGTGGATCGTCCTACAGGCGGCATCCGCTCCAGGACTATTGCAGGCGCAAAAGACGCCTGGAACACGTTCCTCGGCAGCTCCTCTCACCATGACGAATGGTTCGCGCTGTATCGCGATGATGGCAGCATTGACGATATAACCTGGATCAATGGTGTCAAGCGCGGACAGTTCCGCCTGCATCCGTCAGGCGGGCGCGGTCTTTCACTCGGCTGCATTACCCTGCCGAGCCATGTCGATTTCAAAATAATCCGCCAGGCCCTTCTGCGTACCGCCGCGGTCCCCGTGCGCAATTCAGGGCTTCATGCATATGGAAGCATCGAGGTCGTCACGTATGGCAATACTTGTCCGTAGGCTTTTCAAAATCGCTCTGTTTATTGGGCTATTCCTTCTGTCCGTCCGCTATGTCCACACCTACCCCTGGCCGATGCCTGAGAGCCAGGCACTGAGATGGTTGAGCATCGCTAACGGGTTTGGCCTGCATGACCCCGATGATGTCTATATTCCGGTCATGGTGGCGATTGAATTGATCGTCGCTGTTGTGGTGTATATGGCGATCATGAGGCTATGGCGGCACTATCGCACGAAGCAGTAAATGAAAGCCCCGGCAACGGGGCTTTTTATGGATCGCGGACTCTTACTAGCTATTGGACACCGTTATATGAGGCCGCACGGGCAGCGCCGTCGAATACTTGATCTGCTCCATCGCGAAGCTCGAACTCACGTCGTACAGCGGCACGGACGTAATCAGTTGCTTGTAGATCCGGTCGTAGTCGTCGATATCGGACACCACCACGCGCAGCAGATAATCGGTCTCGCCGCTCATCCGATAAACCTCGACCACCTCGGGAATGTCCCGCACCGCCTGCGTGAACGCGGTGGCCCATGCCTCGGTATGCTGATTCGTGCGCACCGCGACGAACACCGTGGTGCCGACGCCGAGTTTGCGCGCGTCGCACAGCGCCACCTGCGCGCGGATCACGCCCGCGTCCTTCAGGCGCTGCAGCCGCTTCCAGCACGGCGTCTGCGACAGATTCACGCGCTGCGCGAGTTCCGCGATCGGCATGGTTGCGTCTTCCTGCAGCAATTCGAGCAGTTTCCGGTCGATGATATCCATACCCATACGGCACTCCCGATAGGAAATTATTCTACTTTTAAGAGCCTCGGAGGAATTATATGGAAACTCTTTCTCCGGTCAAACCGGTATAAATATCGATACCGAAAATAGCCGACAAGCAGTGCATGCGCTGCATCACGACCATGAGCGACGACCTCCGCGCCCGCGCTTTCGAGCGCCTTTCCGAGCCCCCGGCGCCACTGCCGGCATCGGCCCGGCCCTACGCCGCCGGGCAATCCGCCGCCGCGTCGAACCCCCGGCAGCGCACGCCGCTCGAACGGCTCCGCGATACGCTCGACGCCATGTTCGAGGCCTGCGCGACTTTCCGCGAGCCGTCGCATTCGAGCTTCTTCGCGCGCAACATGCGCCTCGCGCTCGCCGAGGCGGCCGCCGATCCGGCCTTGCTCACGGCGGCGCAACGCGAGGGATCGCCCGAGAACTACCGGCGTCATCTGCTCGCCGCCGATCCACGAGAGCGCTATGCGATTGCCGCGCTGGTCTGGCAGCCGGGCCAGGCGAGTCCCGTGCATGCGCATCACACGTGGTGCGGTTACGCGGTGCTCGACGGCACGCTCAGCGAAACGATTTTCGAATGGGATGGCGCGCGGCACTGCGCCAGCGCGACGCGCATGCAGGCACGCCCAAGCGGCGCGGTGTCGTTCGTGCGCAGCGGACGCGGTGCGATTCATCGGCTCGGCAATCGCAGCGAGGCACCCGCTATATCGCTGCATGTTTATGGCGTGGCCGGCACGCAGCTCGGCACGCACGTGAACGACGTCGTGCGCGTCGCCGATGCGGCGGCACTGGTCTAGCCGCCGGCCCAGCGGGCAAACCAGCAAGGCAGCAGGCTATCACGAGAAAAGTCTTTGCTACGCGCGCCTCATAACCTCATAGCAGGTTCACGCCACGGGCGGGCAGGCAAGCATGCCTGCCCGCATAAGACACACGCCCTCCCTCACATCCGCCGAAAGCTCGTACCCTCAACGATTCCCGCCCGTATCGCCGGCCGTGGGAATCTGCGGCGGAATCGGCGCAGTCTGTCCGGTCGGCGGCGGCGCGGGTCGCGGTTCGTGCGATACGTCGCGGGCCGGCGCGAGCGGCGCATGCGCGCGCTCATCGGCCTCATCGGCCCCATCCGCCCCTTCGCGCGCGACAAAGCCCGTCATCTCGTCATCGCGCAAAGGCTCGCCCTCGCTATCCTTCGACGACGTATACACGCGCATCTGCGCTACCGGAATCTCGATTCCCGCCTGATCCATCCGGCGCTTGAGCCGCAGATTGAACGCGCGCGCGACGCTCCATTGCTGCAGCGGCCGCGTCTTGATCTGCCCTTTGACGACCATCCAGTTCGGATCGAAGCGGTCGAGCCCCCACACCTCGATCGGCCCGAGCATCTCGCGCCGGTAGCGGAAGTCGGCCATCAGCTCGGCACCGACCTCGCGAATCAGTTGCATGATCTCGTCGACGTCGGTCGAGAACGACATGCGCACCTCGAACACCGCGTACGCGAAATCGCGCGACAGGTTCTTCACGATCTTGATCTGCGAGAACGGAATCGCGTGGATCGCGCCCTGCCCGTCGCGCAGCCGCACGGTGCGGATCGACAGATGCTCGACGGTGCCCGCGTGGCCGCCGTCGACGTCGATCCAGTCGCCGACCGACACCGTGTCCTCGATGATGATGAACAGCCCCGTAATCAGGTCGGTCACGAGCGACTGCGCGCCGAAGCCGATCGCGAGGCCGATCACGCCGGCGCCCGCGAGCAGCGGCGTCACGTTGATGCCGAGATTGGCGGCCGTCACGATGCCCGCGATCGTCGCGATCGTGACGAGCAGCACGTTGCGCACGAGCGGCAGCATCGTGCGCGCGCGCATGCTCGGGCTGCGCGCCTTGTTGCGCAGACTGCCGGGATTGAGCGCCTCGGTGATCGCCGTATCGACGAGAATCCACAGCAGCCATGCGATGAACACGGTCGCGACGATCGCCGTCGCCGCATGCGCGATGCCGCGCGCCGCGACGCTGCGCTCGATCACCGCGGCCAGCGACACGCCCCACAGACGCGCCGCGGATTCGAAGCAGAACAACCAGACGAACAGCGTCGCGAGCGTGCCGGCAAAGCGCAGCAGCCGCGTCAGATACGGCGAGCGGCGCCGCGCGCGCGCACTGCGCGGACGCGTCATGCGCAGCACGATCGCCGAGAGGAAAAACGCCAGCACGAGCAGGAGCGCCGTGACGATCGAAATCTGCAGCACGTTCTCGCTGGAACCCGTGCCGCCGAGCGTGGCGACGATCGACGCGCTCGCGAGCACGAGCACCGGCACGTGCCAGAGCGCGGCGAGCACCTCGAAGGCGTCGGTCGCGGCCTTGTGATCGTTGCGCTGCTCATAGGGCCGGTTGCGGATCAGATGCGCGACGGGCCGCCGGAACGCGAGCGCGAAATAGCCGGTCAGCACGGCGGCCGTCATGTTGGCGGCGGTGGAAATCAGCGCGGCGAGGTTCGTGCCGAGCTGATGGGCGACGTCGTAATTGACGGCCGCGTCGCCGAGCGCGCCGCAAATACCGATCGCGAACAGTACGTGCCGCGCCTGCTCGATCAGCAGGCGCACCGCGACGCGCCGGTGCCCCGAGCCGAACAGCGAAAACATGATCAGACAGATCGCCGAAAACACCGCGCCCGTGACGATCGCATAGGCGACCACCATGCCGAGCGTGCGGCCGAGCGCATCGGGCATCGCGCGTACGAACAGGAGCGCCGCGAGGAACGCGATGATCCACGGACCGACGCGGCGCAGCGCGAAGATCAGCAATTCGCGGGTGGTCGGATTCGGCCGTAGTCGAACGTCGATGCGAAAGCGCCGCCGGAACCGGTGTTGCAGATAGATCAGCAGCCCGGCGCACGCGCCCCAGCCGGCCAGCATCCCGAGCATCGACAGCAGGATATGGCCGAGGCTCTCGCGCCCCTGGCCCGAGACGATCGTGTAGAGCTCGTTGGCCGCCGCGTTGATGCGTCCGCTCCAGTAACGCGCGGGCGTGCGCCCCTGGCGCACGTCGGATTCGAACGACGCGATGCCCGAAGCGATCGCGCCGAGCAGACCCGGACTCGGCTGCGCGGTCGCGGCGGGGCCGGCGGTTTGCGCGACGCTGCGCGAGGCGTCG